>JBCBHB010000049.1:0-9560 GCA_038526025.1 Pseudomonadota bacterium | reverse complement strand
GGCCTCCTCTGCGCTGCTGTCCCCCCGCTGCTCGCCCCCTCTCCGGCGGTCGCTCAAGAGGTCGCCGAGCCCGATCGGGCGGGGGTCGCCGAGTTGCAGACCAACCTCAACGCCCTCGGCTACGACGCGGGCCCGGCCGACGGTCTGGCCGGGCCGCGCACCGCTGCCGCAATCGAGGCATGGCAACGCGACCGGGGCCTGAGCGTCACTGGCAGGGCGGATACGGCCATCCTCGAAACCCTCCGGGCAGAGATGGCAGCGCGCGCGGAGGACGGCGCGGAGGACGCCACCGTGGACGCCACCGAGGACGACGCCGACGACGCAGGCGCACCCGTTGTCGCCGGCACGCGCCCTGGCGCCGTCGCCGCACCCGCCCCGCCCGCAGAGCAACCCGTGCCAAGCGTCAGCTCCCCAGCGCGCCGGGCCACCGGCGAAGCCGGCTCCATCGCCGCACGCCGCGGCCTCGGCCAAGGCGATCCCGGCACCCCGAGCGGTCTCACCCCTCATGGCAGGCGCGCCGAAGCGCCGGCTCCCCGAGGCGGGGCAACCCTCGACGACGCGGACCAGCAGACCGTCCGTGCCGATACGTCCCTGCCCCGCGTGCGCCATCGCACGCAGGAGGGCCCCGCCGCCGGAGATCGGCCGCGGGGCGTCGGCACCCTGGCGGGCGAGGGCCGGATCGGGGACCGCCCGGCGCCGCCGCCATCCTATTCGGAACGCGGGCCGACCGGCAGCCAGCCCGGCGGCGACGGGATGGGCTCGCCCGGGCTCGTCGGCCTGCCCCTCCTGCCTGCGATCACGCCGCCGGAATGGCTCACGAAGACGCGACTAGCCATCGCCCTCGGCACGCTTGCGCTGCTGTCGCTCCTGTGTCACCGCATCGCGCGCCGGCCGCGCCGCAGTACCGCGCGCAACGCCCGGCACAGCACCGAGCGCGGCAACCGGCGCGATACGACGGTGACCGCGGCAAAGGCGGCGCCGCTCCGCTAGCGGGCCAGCCGGACCGCCTCGGCCGAGGAGGAGCCAGCCATGACCGAGACACCCGCCCCGCTCTGGCCGGAGAGCACGGCCGACCTCCTCACCCCGGCAGATCTCGGCACCATGAGCGGGCTCGACTTCATCGCCGGTATCGCCGCCGGCCGCCTGCCTGCCCCGCCGATCCTGCGCCTCATGAACGCCCGCTTCGTCGAAGCGAGCCACGGGCGCGTGGTGATCGAGGCCACGCCCACCTTCGCGCATTACAACCCCATCGGCACGGTGCATGGCGGCTGGTACGGCACCCTGCTCGACAGCGCGCTGGCCTGCGCGGTGCAAACGGCCCTGCCCCAGGGTCGCGGCTACACAACGCTCGAATTCAAGGTCAACGTGCTCCGCGCCGCCAGCACCGAAACGGGGCCCATGCGCGCCATCGGCGAGATCGACCATGTGGGCCGGCGCACCGGCGTCAGCCACGCCCGCATCGAGGACGCGGACGGGAAACTCTACGCCACCGGCACCACAACCTGCCTCGTCCTCGAGCTGCCAAAAAGGGCGGCGGAGGCGTGAGCCGGGCGGCCCTCCGCCTCTCGATCACCGGGCGGGTCCAGGGCGTCGGCTTCCGCTACTGGCTGCGCGACCGGGCGGTGGCGCACGGCCTCGCCGGCTGGTGCCGCAACGAGCCCGACGGCAGCGTCAGCGCGCTGGTCGCCGGCGCTTCGGCCGCGGTCGAGACGCTGATCCGTGAATGCCATGCTGGCCCGCCATCTGCCCGGGTCGACCATGTGGCGGCCGATGCGGCGGACGATCCCGGCAACACCCGCTTCGAGATCCGCCGCTAGCGCCCCTGGCTGCGGGCCGGCGGGTGGGCGGCCGCGGATGCCGGGCGGCCGCAGGGCCGCGCGGCGAGGAGGGCGGGCACCCGTCGGCCCGCAGCGCCCCCTCACAGGCACCGGTCAGCCGGCGGCGCGCCGCATCCGCGCGAAGGCCGCGTCGAGGTCCGCGATCAGGTCGCCCGTCGCCTCCAGCCCCACATGGATGCGCATCACCTGCCCCCCGGGCCGGCCCGGCTTCGGCCAGGGCGTCGCCGTGCGCAGGCGGTCCGGATAGACCGGGATCAGCAAGCTCTCGAACCCGCCCCAGGAAAAGCCCATGCCGAAGAGCTCGAGCTCGTCGAGCAGCGCGCTCATCACCGCATCCCCCCGATAGCGCTCATCCAGCACGAAGCCGAAGAGCGAGGAGGCGCCCAGGAAATCCCGCTTCCACAGCGTATGGCCCGGGTCGTGCGGCATGGCGGGATGGATCACCTCGGCCACCTCCGGCCGCCCCATCAGCCATTCGCCGACCTCCAGCCCCGCCGCCCAATGCGCCTTCAGCCGCGTCGGCATGGTACGCAGCCCCCGCATCGCCAGGAACGCATCGTCCGGGCTCGCGCACAGCCCCAGATGCTGCCAGAGCGGCTGGATGTAGCGGTCATAGGCCTCCTTCGTGGCCGTGACCGAGCCCATCAGCAGATCGGAATGCCCCGCCACATATTTCGTGACCGCCTGGATCGAGATATCGCAGCCATGCTCGAAGGCCTTGTAGTAGAGCGGCGAGGCCCAGGTGTTATCCATCATCACGAGGGCGCCGGCCTTGTGCGCCTCCTCGGCGATGGCGGGAATGTCCGGCACCTCGAAGGTCCAGGAGCCCGGGCTCTCCACCAGCACCAGCTTCGTGTTCGGCCGCAGCAGCTCCCGGATGCCGCCACCGATCAGCGGGTCGTAGAAGCTCGTCTCCACGCCCATGCGCTTGAACGTGCCGTCGGAAAAGGTCCGGCTCGGCCCATAGGCGTTGTCGGGCACCAGCACGTGGTCGCCCGCCCCCGCCACGGCCATCATCGGCGCCGTCACGGCCTGCAGCCCCGAATTGCAGAGCCGCGTGCGGAACCCGGCGGCCACAGCGCCCTCACCCGCCTCCAACTCGCAGAGCGCCTCCTCCAGCGCAAAGGTACTTGGCGTGCCGTGGATCCCGTAGGTCAGCCCGTCTCCCGAGCGGATCCGGCGGCTTTCCTTCAAAGCCTCGAAGGTCGGATAGAGGATCGTCGACGCATGATAGACGGGCCGGTTCACCGTGCCGGCATGGGCTTCGGGCTTGCGGCCCAGATGGGTCGCGCGGGTCTCGTCCTGCATCGCCTGCATCACTCCTTCATGAATGTGTCGCGCCAACTGGCCCGGCGGCAAGCCGAGGTCAAGCCATCGTACCGGGCTTCGACGATGCTCCGGGCTTCTCTCTGCCCATGCCGCGCCCAGCTGCCCCTTTTTCGGGCTGCAACGAGCCGGCAAGCGCGGAAACCGGACCTTGCTGCCGGAAAGCTGGGCAAATCCAGTCCCGATAAGCCCGGAAGCTGTTGACGCCGTCCCGACCACTCGTACACACATACGCCGGATCGTCGCGGTGTGTGTTGGCATCGCGGTGTTCATACCGGTTAAGCCGACCGCGCATGCGGCGGCAGACCTGACAGGAGAGGTAACCAATGAAGAACTCCATCGTTCTGGGTGCTATCGCCGCCGCCGGCCTCGTGGCTGGCACGGCTGGTGCCGGCACGCTCGAAGACGTGAAGGCCAAGGGCCACGTGCAGTGCGGTGTTTCCACCGGTATTGCCGGCTTCGCCTTCACCGACGCCAACGGCGAGTGGGACGGCTTTGACGTGGGCGTGTGCCGCGCGGTGGCCGCCGCTGTCTTCGGCGACCCGACGGCCGTGAAGTTCACGCCGACGACCGGCAAGACGCGCTTCACCGCCCTCGCCTCGGGCGAGGTCGACATGCTGGCCCGGAACACCACCTGGACCTTCACCCGCGACGTGGACCTCAAGTTCACCTTCGTCGGCGTGAACTACTATGACGGCCAGGGCTTCATGGTCCCTGCCTCGCTGGGCGTGAGCTCGGCCAAGGAACTCGACGGCGCGACGGTCTGCATCCAGACCGGCACCACCACCGAGCTCAACCTGGCCGACTTCTTCCGCGTCAACGGCATGAGCTACGAGCCGGTGCCGATCGAGACCAACGCTGAAGCGCAGCAGAAGTACCTCGCCGGTGCCTGCGACGTGTACACCACGGACGCTTCGGGCCTCGCCGCCACGCGCGCCAGCTTTGAAGATCCGTCGGCGCATGTCGTGCTCCCCGAGATCGTGTCGAAGGAGCCGCTCGGCCCGCTCGTTCGCCATGGCGACGATGAGTGGGGCGACGTGGTGCGCTGGACCCTCAACGCGCTCATCGCCGCTGAAGAGTATGGCGTGAGCTCCGCGAACCTCGCCGACATGGCCTCGGCCGCGGGCGATAACCCGGAGATCAACCGTCTCCTCGGCACCGAGGGCGAGCTCGGCCCGAAGCTGGGCCTGGCCCAGGACTGGGCGGTCAAGGTGATCGAGGCCGGCGGCAACTACGGTGAGCTGTTCGACAAGCACATCGGCCCGGACACCCCGATCGGCCTCGCGCGCGGCCTGAACGCGCAGTGGACCGAGGGCGGCCTCCTCTACGCCCCGCCGTTCCGCTGATCGTCAGCTAGCCTAATCGGGCGCGTTCCTCCGGGAGCGCGCCCTTTTTCTATTCTGAAGATGCCATTGTGAGTGGCACGGCGGTTGCATCCGCTTCCTAGAGCGGCAAGACTCACCGCAACCAACAGGGATTCCACACAAGCCGCGCGCCACGCACGCGCCGGCTGATGCAGAAAAAGGCACCTCCTGGCTTCCTGTGCAGCACATGGGCGCCGGGCAGATACCGAAAACGGGGCGGCACGACGCCAGGAACCCCGGCAGGGAGCCAACGCATGACCGCGATCGACCAGCCACCAAAGGCCACATTCCGCATCGACATGCTCTGGACGGACAGCCGATACCGGTCGTCCTTCATCCAGGTCGTCGCGCTCTTCCTGGTCCTTACCCTGGGCTATCTGCTCATCCAGAACGTGCTCGCCAACCTCGCCGCCCTCGGCAAGGAATTCGGCTTCTCGTTCATGACGGAGCCCGCCAGCTACGACATCAACCAGTCGCTGCTCGATTACACATCGCGCGACAGCCATGCCCGCGCCGCGGTCATCGGCATCATCAACACACTCCTGGTTGCGGTCGTCGGCTGCTTCCTCGCAACCATCATCGGCGTTCTCGCCGGTGTCGCCCGCCTCTCCAAGAACTGGATGCTGCGCACGGTCGTCAGCGTCTATGTCGAGGGCGTCCGCAACATCCCCGTCCTCATCCAGATCCTGCTCTTCTCTGCGCTGATCATCGGCACCCTGCCGCAGCCACGCGACTTCCGCGGGGAGAACGCCACGGCGTCGATGTTTCTCTGGGACAGCGTGGCGCTGACAGGGCGCGGCTTCTACTTCCCGCTACCAGTCTTCAACGCCGGCTCCTGGGTCGTCATCGCGGCGCTCTTCGCCGGTATCGTCGGCGCGGTCGTGTTCGGCCGCTGGGCCAAGGCGCGCCAGCAGGCCACGGGTGAAGTGCTGCCGGTGCTGCCCATCAAGGCGGCGATGATCGTCTTCACCCCCATCGTGATGTTCCTCGTCACCGCCATCTTCGTGCCCGGCTGGCCGATCACGCTGGAGTTGCCGGCCCTCAAGGGCTTCAACTTCCAGGGCGGCATCTTCGCCCGCGAGAGCTACGTGGCGCTCACCCTCGCGCTCGCCTTCTACACCGGCGCCTTCATCGCCGAGAACGTGCGCGCGGGCATCCAGTCAGTCTCCAAGGGCCAGACCGAGGCCTCCTTCGCCCTCGGCCTCCAGCCGGGCCGCACCATGAGCCTCGTGGTCCTGCCGCAGGCCCTGCGCGTGATCATCCCGCCGCTCATCTCGCAGTACCTGAACCTCACCAAGAACAGCTCGCTCGCGCTGCTGATCGGGTACATGGACATCACCGGCACGCTGATGGGCATCACGCTCAACCAGACCGGCCGAGAGTTCGAGACCCTTTTCCTCGGCATGGCGGCGTACCTCACCTTCTCGCTCAGCATCGCCGGCGTGATGAACCTCTATAACGAGAACACCAAGCTCGTGGAGCGCACCTCGGCCACTGGCATGGGGCTGAGCGTCCTCAGCTTCTTCGGCAGCGCCACGGGCCGCTGGGAGCAGCTGAAGAAGGGCGATGCCGTGATGCACGACAACTACGGCATCCGCGGCTTCCTGAACCTCTTCGTGCTGTTCTACGCGATCTGGATCGCCCTCCTCGTCAACTACGTGTTCATCGAGGGGGCGAGCGAGCTTCGGCCAAGCTACTGGGACTGGGGCTTCTTCAAGCAGTTCACGGCCCTCGGCATGATCGCGCTCTCGGGCGCGGCGCTCGCCACCTGCCTGTTCAAGAACGCGCGGTTCATCGACATGGTCGCCCTCGAGTTCCTGTTCTTCGTCTTCGCGCTTCTGGTCGGCTTCCCCTTCGGCGCGCTGACCGACAGCCTGAGCTTCGTGCTCATCGTCGCCGGCGGGGCGGCCATCCGCTTGGCCATCTTCGGCTACACGCTGTTTGGGGCACGGCCGAACCTCACCTTCTTCCACCGCGTTCGTCCGCAGGAGGCCTGAGCCATGAGCGACACCACCTCCAAAGTCGCCTTCGTCGCGAGCGGCCCGATCGCGGCCTCGCCCCCGCCGGCAAACTCCACCGGCCCCGTGGGCTGGCTGAAGGAGAACCTCTTCAGCGGTCCCGTGAACTCGGCCGTCACGGTGATCCTGCTGGCGATGATCCTCTATCTCATCCCCGGCATCATCCAGTGGGCCTTCATCGACAGCGTCTGGGTCGCCAGCTCCCTCAGCGAGTGCCGCGAACTGGGCAGCGGGGCCTGCTGGGCGGTGATCGTCGAGCGCTTCCCGCAGTTCATCTACGGCTTCTATCCCGAGGACGAGCGCTGGCGGCCGAACATCACCTTCATCCTGATGCTCGTGGCCTTCGCCTTCGCGCTCTTCGACAAGATGCCGTATATGAGCGAGGCCATGTACCAGAAGATCAGGCCCTACGGCCTCGTCTTCGCCGCCTGCTTCCCGGTAATCGCCTACTGGCTCATCTGGGGCGGCAGCATCTTCGGCCCGATCCTCTTCCTCGCCACGCCGGTGCTGGCCTATTTCGTGGCCCAGGGCATCGACAAGCTGGAGCATGCGGCCCTGCCGCCCGCGCTGGCATCGCTGCCGCTGGGCTTCATCGGCGCGGTTATCTTCGCACTCGTTTGGATCACCTTCCTGATCGGGCCGATCACCAGCTTGCTGAGCTTCATCCCGATCGGGCTCGAGGAGGTCGAGAGCCGGCAGCTCGGCGGCTTCCTCCTCGCCACGCTCATCGGCGTGGCCGGCATCACGCTCTCGCTGCCCATCGGCATCCTGCTGGCGCTCGGCCGGCGCTCGGGGCTCATCTTTATCCAGACGATCTGCATCGTCTTCATCGAGTTCATCCGCGGCGTGCCGCTCATCACGCTGCTGTTCGTGGCGAACTCGGTGCTGGCCTACCTCTTCCCGCCGGGCTCGAACCTCGACATCATCCTGCGCGTCGTGATCATGGTGACGGCGTTCGCGTCGGCCTACATGGCCGAGGTGATCCGCGGCGGCCTCGCCGCCCTGCCCTCCGGCCAGTACGAGGCGGCCGACGCCATGGGGCTCAACTACTGGCAGGCCACGCGCCTGATCATCATGCCCCAGGCGCTGAAGATCTCGATCCCGAACATCGTCAGCACCTTTATCGGCCTCTTCAAGGACACCACGCTGGTGGTTGTCATCGGCCTGCTCGACCCCATCGGCCTGATCACGAACATCCAGGCGACGCCGGAATGGAACGGCATCATCTGGGAGTTCTACATCTTCACGGGCCTGTTCTTCTTCATCGCGTGCTTCGCGATGTCCCGCTACAGTCTGTACCTTGAGCGCAAGCTCGCCACCGACCGCCGCTAGGTCGCGACAAGACAACAGGGAGTAATCCATGTCCGAAGCCGTCGACTACGAGGCGACCCAGGCCGACCGTTCGAAGATGACCGTCTCCGATGAGGAGGTCATCCAGATCCGGTCGATGAACAAGTGGTACGGGGACTTCCACGTGCTGCGCGAGATCAACCTCACCGTGAACCGGGGCGAGCGGATCGTCATCTGCGGCCCCTCCGGCTCCGGCAAGTCCACGCTCATCCGCTGCATCAACCGCCTCGAAGAGCACCAGGCCGGCGACATCATCGTCGACGGCATCGAGCTCAACTCGGATCTCAAGAACATCGACAAGATCCGGGCCGAGGTCGGCATGGTGTTCCAGCACTTCAACCTCTTCCCGCATCTCACGATCCTCGAGAACTGCACCCTCGCCCCCATCTGGGTCCGAAAGACGCCCAAGAAGGAGGCGGAGGACGTGGCCATGCACTTCCTCGAGAAGGTGAAGATCCCCGAGCAGGCCAACAAATACCCCGGCCAGCTCTCGGGCGGTCAGCAGCAGCGCGTGGCCATCGCCCGCGCCCTCTGCATGCGCCCGCGCATCATGCTCTTCGACGAGCCGACCTCCGCGCTCGACCCCGAGATGATCAAGGAGGTGCTCGACACCATGATCAGCCTCGCCGAGGAGGGCATGACCATGCTCTGCGTGACCCACGAGATGGGCTTCGCCCGCCAGGTTGCGAACCGCGTGATCTTCATGGATGCCGGCCAGATCGTAGAGCAGAACGAGCCGGAGGAGTTCTTCATGAACCCCAAATCCGACCGCACAAAGCTCTTCCTCAGCCAGATCCTCGGGCACTGAACCGCACCATCGGCGCCGGCTCGTGCGGACGGGCTGGCGCCGACTAAGTCGAATTTAAGTCGAAATTTGTGTGTCGGAGCCACAATTCACGCTCCAGTAGTGACGCGGATCACGCTGTTTTCCCGCATCGGGACGTATCTCAGCCTCATGAGGGCGCCGGACTGGTCGGTGCTCCCGAGGACTGAGGTGGATCATGGCTCGCGATATTATGCTTTGCGTTCTGTACCCGTCGATTGCGATGACAATGTTCCTCGCCGTCGTGGCCTGCCACATGCCCTGACGCTGCCGCGGGCCTTGCCGGACTGTCCCCCGGCAAGGCCTGCAGCCCGCGGCAAGGGCGCCCCGGCTTCCTCCCTGGGCCGGGCCGCCTCGCCCCTTCAGCAAGGGCGCGCCGCGTGCTGGCAGCCGTCGGGGGCGGGGGAGGCCATCGGGTGTCTGCATGCTCCGATGGCCCCCCGCCCCCAAAAGACCGGGACCTCCTTCAGCAAATCTCAACACATCTCTGCTTTGCTTCGTGCCAATGGGTCCGGAGACCGTGGAGATGCTGCTCGAAAGCCAAATCGTTGCCCTCATGCCCGCGCAGCAAGCCGCTGCGCCACTCCGCAGGCCGGTCGCGGCAGATGCTGCGGCGGGCCCAGTATCAGGCGCTGTGTCGGGCCCAGTGTCGGGCCCAGTTTCGGGCCGGGCCCCGGCCGCTCTGGCGGAGAAATCGCAGCAGCCGCCGGAACGTGGCCCTATCCTTGCGCCGGCGCTTGGAGAGCGGGCCCGCCGCGCCCTGGCGCTCAGCAACGCTGCCGAAGGCGGGGCGCCGAGCAGGGCAGCGGACAAGGCGCCGAACGCCCTCACACCGGCTGAG
>JBCBHB010000048.1:0-9614 GCA_038526025.1 Pseudomonadota bacterium | reverse complement strand
CTCCGCCAGCGCATCGAGGGCCAGCGCCGCCTCGTCCGCCGGCGGAGGTGGCGCCGGGGGGGCATTTCTTCGCGGCGGCTCACACCATGGCGCGCTACCGCGACGCCTTCTATCCGCCGCTGGTGGCCGACTGGTCCAATATCGGCACCTGGACGGAGCGCGGGGCGGAGGATGCGGATACGCGCGCGACGGCGATCTGGCAGCGGGTGCTGGCCGAGACGCCGGCGCCGCCGGTGCCGGCGGCGCAGCGTGCCGCGCTGGAGGCCTTCACCGCCCGGCGCCGCGATGAAGGGGGCGCTGCGCCGGCGGGTTGAGCACTCGAGGCAAGCGGTATCCCGGCTGGTCGCCGGGATGCTTCTTGGTGGTCGCTGCGCCACCGGCCGCTGGTCTCTCGGTTGCGTGTAGTATTGGGGTGCGGCGTTCGTAAGGGGGCTGGGGAGGAGCCGCGGGGGCTCCATCACCAGCATGTTCGAAGGGCAGGCCCGCCTCAAGGACGCTCTTCGAGCGCCGGCTTTGCCGGTGGCTCTGCCATCCTTGACCCGGGCCTGCCCGTCGAGTGCCGGGCGCTTAGTCGGCGCCGGTGTCGGCCGGGGTGCGGTCCGGCTGGGTGCGGTAGGTGAGGCTGGCGTCGCCCTCTCGCTCGGCCTCGAGATCGCGGGCGATCTTGGCCATCACGGCGGCGTGGCGGGGGGATTTGGAGCAGACCGGGTCGGTCGCCGCCGCATCGCCCGCGAGCGCCATGGCCTGGCAGCGGCAGCCGCCATGGTCGATGGCCTTCCTCTCGCAGCTCCGGCAGGGTTCCTGCATCCAATCGTCGCCGCGATAGGCGTTGAAGGCCGCCCCCTCGTACCAGATCTCGCGGAGGGACTTCTCGCGCACGGTATCGAAAACGAGATGCGGGATGCTCTGGGCCGCGTGGCAGGGCAGCACCAGACCGTCCGGCGTGATGTTGAGCCCCGTGGAGCCCCAGCCGCCCATGCAGGCCTTTGGGTAGGCCGCGTGATAGTCCGGCGGCACGAAGTCGATCACGAGGGTGCCCTTGAGGCGGGCGCGCGCGTCGTCGACCACGCGCCGGGCCTCGAGCGCCTGCTCCTTCGTGGGCATGAGGGCGGCCTTGTTCTTCGTGGCCCAGCCGTGGAACTGCACGCAGGCGACCTCGAGCCGGCGGGCGCCCATCTCGACCGCCATGGCGATGGTGGCCTCGAGATCGGCGAGGTTCTGGCGGTGCATCACGGCGTTGAGGGTGAGCGGAAAGCCGAGACGGCCGATCCACCCGGCGACCTGCATCTTGCGCTTGAAGCCGCCCTCGTAGCCGCCGATCCGGTCCGCCATGCCGGCGTTCACGCCCTGGAGGGAAAGCTGCACATGGTCGAGCCCGATGGCGTCGAGCGCTTCGAGCCGCTTCTCGGTGAGGCCGATGCCGGAGGTGATGAGGTTGGTGTAGAGCCCTGCCTTCACCGCGGCCTCGGTGATCTCCTCGAGATCGCGGCGGGAGGCGGGTTCGCCGCCGGAGAGATGGAGCTGGAGCACGCCGATCCCGGCCGCTTCGCGGAAGACCCGGGCCCAGGTTTCAGTATCGAGCTCGAGGCTGCGGGAGGCGAGCTCCAGCGGGTTCGAGCAATAGGGGCAGGAGAGCGGGCAGCGATGCGTAAGCTCCGCCAGCATGGAGATCGGGGGCTGGATCATGTGGCCTCCATCATGCGGCGCTCGATCAGCCCGGTGAGGTACTTGCCGGCATCTGCGGCGATACGGTCGCGCGGGGCTTGGTAGGCCGCGGCGAGATCGTCGACGATGCTTCCGAAGCTGCGGGCGCCGTCGATCCGGTCGAGCACGGCCTTGCCGATGGGATCGAGCATGAAGACCCGTTCGGGGGCGAGGAGAACGTCGCGACCCCGCACGCTGTCGTGCGCCACGCGGACGCCGCGGAGGAGGCGCGGAACGGCCTTCTCGTCGAGGCTCATGGCGCGCCCTTCAGCAGGCCCTCGCCGGGCTGCCAGGCCCCTGGCGGGATGCTGCCGGGCTCGACATAGCCGCTCCACAGCGCGTCGAGCTGGGACCAGAGCACATCTGTCTTGAAGGTGAGGGCCGCGGCGGCGGCGTCCTGCTTCTCCGCGGTGTCCGCATGGTCGAGCACCCAGGCGAGACCGAAGGCGACGTCCTTCGGCGCCTGGTCGAGCCGGCGCTTGAAGTAGCCGAGCGAGCGCTCGTTGGCGAAGGCGTAGTGCTTGAGGAGCCCCTCGATGCGCGCCTCGTGGATCTTGGGGGCGAAAAGCTCGGTGAGCGACGAGGCGACGGCTTCGAGCAGGGTCTTCTCGCGCACGAAGCGGACATAGGCGTCCACGGCGAAGCGGGTGGAGGCCATGATGCCCACGCCGCTGGCCACATAGTCGGGATCGAGTCCCACGGCTTCGGCCAGCCGCAGCCAGCGGGCGATGCCGCCCTCGCTCTCGGCCGTGCCGTCGTGGTCCTCGATCCGGCTCCGCCAGGCGCGGCGGAGGGCAGGATCCTCGACGCGGGACATGAAGGCGGCGTCCTTCATGGGGATGCGGCTCTGGTAGTAGTAGCGGTTGATCACCCAGGCGCGAACCTGATCGGGCGTGCACGCCCCGCCATGCAGGCGGTGATGGAAGGGGTGCTTGTCGTGGTATCGCTCTGCGCCGATCTGGCGGAGGCGCGCCTCGAAATCGGCGCGGCTGGCGCCCGGCTCCGTGCCTTGGGGGGGCATCTGCACATTCATGGGGTGATCACCATCCCGTCCTCGCCCACGGTCCAGCCGGCGGCGCGGGCCTTGGCGGCCTCCGCGCTGGCGGGGTCGGCGATCGGGTTCGAGTTGTTGATATGGACGTAGACGCGCGTGGGGATGCCGAAGCCTTCGAACGCCTCGATCGATCCACCCGCGCCGGAGACGGGCATGTGGCCCATGCGCCGCCCGGTCTTCTTGCCGAGGCCCGTGGCGATCATCTCGTCGTCGTCCCAGAGCGTGCCGTCGAAGAGCACGGCATCGGCGCCCTTGAGCCGCTCCGCGAGCCGTGGCGTCATCGCAGCGCAGCCGGGGACGTAGCAGGCGCGCTTGCCTGCGGTGCGGAACTCGATGCCCACGGTGAACTCGCCTTCGAGATCCGTCTCCACCGTTTCGCCCTCGAGGTAGAGCGGCACCTTGCCCGGGACCGGGAAGATCTCCGCCTCGAGACCCGGAAGGATCTCGAACGCCGTACCGGCAGCCACCGGCACACGGTTGACGAGGCTCCGGTCGAGCGCGTCGAAGATGGGGTTCGCGTCGAGCACCTTGTGAAGCTCCGCAGTTGCCATGAGCGCGAAGGGCTGTTTCTCGCGAAGGGTCAGCAGGCCGGCCGTATGGTCGATGTCCCCGTTCGTCACCAGCACCGCGGCTATCGGCGTATGGCGCAGCGTCTTCGGGTGGAGCGATGGCGTGTCGAGCAGCTGCCGCCCGATATCGGGCGACGCATTTACCAGCGCCCAGTCATGGCCATCGAGGCTTACGGCGACGGAACTCTGGGTACGGGCAGGGATCTCCCCCGCCCGCGCCCTTCTGCAGTTCGGGCAGCCGCAGTTCCATTGCGGCAAGCCCCCGCCGGCCGCCGAGCCGAGAATGCAGATCTGCACCTCAATCCCCGCGCGGCCGTTGCTCAGCTCTCAGAGGAGATCGCCCTCGCGGCCGTCCTCGGCCGGGAAGTACATGTTGATCTCCATGCCGCAGGCGAGCTCTTCGATCTTCGGGGCAGTCCAAGCCATGGTTTCCTCCAGTTTTGGTTTCTCTTGGTCGTCTTCTACGCGGGTGGCCCGTGAGCCACAACGCCTCTTCATCACACCTCGGCGAGCGCTCAGTCTCTGAGAATGCCGGATGTGTTGTCCCTACTCAGGCACGGTAACCTCGAATTTGATAGAGGCATACCAGGCGGAGAGGTCATTTATATCCTCGTCCGACAGCCCGCCCGCCACGACGGACATGATCTCGTGCTCGCGCTTGCCTGACCGGAAAGCACGAAGCTGGGTAACGAGATACTGCTCGTTCTCGCCCGCGATATGCGGCGCGATGGGCATGCGGGCGATGCCGTCGATCCCGTGACAGACCTTGCATTGCCCGGCCTTCTCACGGCCCGCCGCCGCGTCGCCCGCCCCAGCCTGTGGGACGGACAGCGCGAAGAGCGCGGCCGCAATGGCAGCCGGCCGCATCACTTGTTGTACGAGATGCGGTAGAGGGCGCCGGCCAGATCGTCCGACACGATGATCGAGCCGTCCGGCAGCTGCGCGACATCGACCGGCCGGCCGAGATACTCGCCCGATTCCTCGTCGAGCCAGCCCTCGGCGAAGGGCTCCATCGTCACCGTGCCGTCCTCGCCGATAAAGCTTACCATCACGCGGGCGCCGATTGGCGTGGTGCGGTTCCAGGAGCCGTGCTGGGCGGAGAAGATGGCGTTCTTGTACTTATCCGGGAACTGGTTGCCCGTGTAGAACACCATGCCGAGATCGGCCGCATGCGCCACGGTCTCGACCACGGGGTGCACCACGTCCACCGGCACCTCCTGGCCTTTGTACTCGTTCGTGCGCGTGGTGCCGCCGCCATACCAGGGATGGCCGAAATGCTGGCCCGCCTCGGTCTGGCGGTTGAGCTCACCCGGCGGGATATCGTCGCCCATGCCGTCGACCTGGTTGTCCGTCCACCAGAGCTCGCCGGTCTCTGGGTGGAAGTCCTGGCCCACCGAGTTGCGCACGCCGTAGGTGTAGACCTCGCGGCCCGACCCGTCGGTGTTGATGCGGATGATGCCGCCGATGCCGGTCTCGTTATAGAGGTCGAGCTTCTCGGGCGGCGCCACGTTGAAGGGCTGGCCGAGCGAGATGTAGAGCTTGCCGTCCGGGCCGATGTCGCAGACGCGGGCGGTGTGGTTGAAGCTCTCTTCCTCGACCGGGATGAGATCGCCTTCGGCCACCACGTTGAAGGCGGCGACATCCGGGCTCTCGTAGAAGAACTCGGCAGCGGGGAAGACCAGCACGCGGTTGCGTTCCACGGTGTAGAGGAACCCGTCCGGCGAGAAGCAGACGGCGTTGGGGATCGCCTTGTCGATCGAGGGCGCGAAGTTCTTCACCTCGTCCGCCACCCGGTCCTTGTCCCGGTCCGTCACGGCCCAGACTTCGGTTTTCCGCGTCCCGACGAAGGTGACGATGCCCTGGGGCCCGACCGCGATATGCCGCGCATCCGGCACCAGCGCGTAGAGCGAGATCTCGAAGCCATCCGGCAGTTCGATGCGCTCGAGGGTTTTCTTGATCGCCTCGGCGCTCGGGCCGCCCTGGTCGATCACGGTGAACTCGTTGACGCCCGTAAGCTTGAACTGGCTCAGCTTGTCGAGATTGTTGGCCGCTGCCGGCAGCGCGAGGGCTGCAACGGCGACGCTCAGGAGCAGTCGCTTCATGATGTTTCCTCCGGTGTGCGTGGGCGTGCTCTGTCGGCCGCCTCGCGTCCTATTCCGCGACAGATTGTTTTTGCGATCAACCCAAAGTTTCGCGATGGGCTGTCATGACGCGGGAACGTCCATCCGGGCTAGCCGGCTTCCTGCTGCTTGCGGGTGCCGAGCGGCGGGGTGATCTCGAGGCCCGACCGATAGGCCCGGTCAAGGAGTGCCAGGCGTCGTGCTTCAGAGCCTGTCGAGCCGTTCAGGAGTTCGATCCGCCGGTCCGCTAACCCGAAATACCCGAACGTGCCCTTGATCCATGCGGTGTCGAGCGCGTCCCGGTAGCCCTCCTCTTCCATCTCGTCGGATCGGGCGCCGGCGGGGATGAGGAGCAGGCCGGTACGCGGGCGCTGCAGGGAACGTTCCGGGTCGTCCAGCTGGTCGTAGGCCCAGCCCCAGGACCAAACGCGGTCGACCCACCCCTTCATCATCGCCGGCATGCCCCACCAGAAGAGTGGAAAGACCAAGCAGATCGCATCCGCCCGCGCGATCCTTGTCTGCTCGCGCAGAACGTCCGGCGGTACGGCGGTTTTCCCGTCGCTCTCGATATCCGCCATGGTCCAGCGCGGGTCGAAGCCCTCGGCGTTGAGATCCGCAAGCTCTGTCGAATGCCCTGCGGCCTCGCACCCCTCCATGAAGCGCCGCGCCGTGGCGGCCGAGAAGGAGGCGGGGTCGGGATGGTCGAGAACGGTCAGGACATGCATCGATCAGCGCAGGAACTCGATCTCGATGAAGGCGCAGTCGAAGTCGTTGGCGCTGGCGACGTCGTGCTCCACGCCAAGGTCGCGGAAATAGGGCACGCCGTTCTGCATCGCTGCCTCGGTCACGGCACCGTCCGGCCCGGTAATGGCGAGGGCGCCGTCGAAGAGGGGCACCACCACGTAATCGTAGTCGTGGCGGTGCCAGCCGGTGTTGTCGCCGCGCCTGGCGAAGCGCCACTCGGTCACGCGCGTACGGTCGTTCTCGATGAGGACGGTGCCCTTGGCACTGCCCGGCTTGGTGTCGCGGCACATCGGCTCAGTCCTTGTAGTCCGGCGCCACGCGGTCGAGGAGGCGGAGATATGCGAGCCACTGATGGTCGACCTCGCTGCCGCCGGAAGCGCCCGCGCCCTCATATTGCTGGGCCGTGCGCTCGCAGACCTCGTGGCTCGGCCAGCGGAGCTGCACGCCGCCCGCGAGGGCCGAGACCTGCGCCCGGCAGGCCCGCTCGATATTCAGCATCCGCTTCGTGGCCTTGCCCACCGTGACACCGCAGGTGAGCATCCCGTGGTTGCGCAGGATCATCGTGTTCTTGTCCCCGAGATCGGCGACCAGCCGCTCCCGTTCGTCGAGGTCGAGCGCGATGCCCTCATAGTCGTGGAAGGCCACGCGATTGTAGAATTCGAGCGCCCACTGGTTGAGCGGCAGGAGCCCGTCTTCCTGGCTCGAGACGGCGACGCCGGCCACGGTGTGGGTGTGCGCCACGCAGGCAACGTCGTGCCGCGCCATGTGCACGGCGGAATGGATGGTGAAGCCGGCGACGTTCACACCGCCACCGTAGGGATCGTCCACGATGGTGCCCTCATGGTCGATGGTCACGAGGTTGGAGGCGCGGATCTCGTCGAAGCTGAGGCCGAAGGGATTGAGGAGGAACCGGTCCTCGCCCACCCGCATGGAGATGTGGGTGTAGATCCCGTCATCGAGCCCGAAATGCGCGATCAGGCGGTAGGAGGCGGCAAGGTCCTGCTTTGCCTGCAGGATGTCGATGTCGTGGCTCATATCCTCGGGCATGGGGGCCTCCTTCGCTGCGATCGGGAGAGCGTACCCCTTGGCTCGCGCGCCCGCTAGCGTTCTGCGGGCCTGCGTCCCCAGCGGATGCGCGCCCAGAGCCGCTCGTGCAGAAAGAAGGTGACGAAGCCGATGGCCGCGGTGAGGAGCGCAAAGCCGCTCGCCTGGCCGAAGGAGCCGGTCATCGCATAGCCGATGGCGCTCATCATCACGATGCCGGAGAGCTGCCAGCTCACGGCTTTCGCCACCGTCCGCGCCGTACTGTCCATCGCCTGCCTCCTCTCGCCGGGGATGGAGGCGATCTAGCGGGCATATGCGCCGTGCGGTATTCGGAACATCGTCAGCACAAGGTCTGCATTGCTGATAGAAGTCTGCGGAGTTGACAGATATGGACAAGCGCCACCGTGCCGCGGTGTTCCGCGAACGCCTGCTCGCCGCGATGGGGGAGGCGGGGATGAGCCGAAGTGCGCTGGCCCGGGCCGCGGGCGTCGACCGCTCAACGCTGTCGCAGCTTCTGGCCGATGGCGAGACCCGGCTGCCAAGCGCGCAGCTGGTGGCGGATGCGGCCGCCGAGCTTGGCGTGAGCACGGACTGGCTGCTCGGGCTTACGGAGCGGCCTGAGCGGGCCGGTGACCTGATCGCGGCCAGCGTGCGGATCACGGAGGCGGAGCGCGCATCGGTCGACGAGACGATGCTGGAGTGGCACCGGGAGGCGGCGGGTTACAAGATCCGCCACGTGCCCGCGACCCTGCCGGACATCCTCAAAACGGAGGCGGTGCTCGCCTGGGAGTACCGCAGCTTCCTCGGCAAGACACCGGACCAGGCCATCCGCGCCACGATGGACCGGCTGGACCTCCTGCGCGATGGCCGGTCGGACTATGAGATCGCGTTTCCCCGCCATGAGCTCGAGGCCTTCGCGGCGGGGGAGGGCTACTACCGCGGTCTGCCGGAGGAAGCGCGGGCCGAGCAGCTTGCGGCGTTGGCCCGGGCGGCGCGGGACCTCTACCCGTCGCTCCGCCTCTTCGCCTTCGATGCGCACCGGCTCTTCAGCGCGCCCGTCACCGTCTTCGGCCCACTCCTCGCCGTGGTCTATGTGGGCCAGTTCTACCTCGCCTTCCGGAGCGAGGAGCGCGTGCGCTCGATGACCCGGCATTTCGACTGGCTGGTGCGGGAGTGCGAGGTGGACGCGCGGGACATGGCGGGGTTCATCGACGGTCTCGCTTCCTGACCACCGGCTTGCGCTCGCGCCCCCCATCGTATCCCCTGCCCGTGTCGTACCCCGGGGAGGCCGCCATGACACCATCCGCAGACATCGTGCTCACGGGCGGCCGGGTCTGGTGCGGCAAGGCCGAGGGGTTTGCCGAGGCCGTGGCGCTCTGGAACGGTGTGGTGCTGGCGACCGGGGCGGCGGACGAGGTTGCGCCGCTGATTGGGCCAGCCACCCGGGTGATCGACCTCGAAGGGCGCATGGCGACCCCGGGGCTCAACGACGCGCATCTGCATCTCCTGCCCCTCGGCCTCGCCATGGCCGCGGTGGATGTGCGGGCGAACACGGCGCCGACGCTCGCCGAGCTGAAGGCCGCGATCCGCGCGCGGGCCGAGGTGACGCCGAAGGGCGAGTGGATCTTCGCGCGGGGCTACGACCAGACGCGGTTTCAGTCCCGCCTCCACCCGACCGCCGACGATCTCGACGAGGCGGCGCCGGACCATCCAGTCTATCTCATGCGCACCTGCGGTCATCTCTCGGTGGTCAACAGCCGCGCAATGGCGCTGGCCGGGCTGACACCCGAGACACCGGTGCCTCATGGCGGCGTGATCGAGCAGAAGGACGGGCGGCTGACGGGGCTTCTGGCGGAGAACGGTCGCGCGCCGGTGGAGGCGGTGCTGCCCCAGCCTTCGGACGAGCACCTGGTGGCGGCCATCGAGCGGGCGGGGCGGTACTGCCTCTCGCTCGGGATCACCTCGGTGATGGACGCGGCCGTGGGCATGATCTGCGGCGCCCGGGAGCTTGCGGCCTATCGAAAGGCACAGCGCACGGGCCGGCTGCCGGTGCGGACCTATCAATGCCTGCTCGGCGACCCCCCACACGGCATCGCGCAGGCGGCCGCGGCGGAGGGGCTGATCACCGGGGTGGGCTGCGACATGCTGCGCATCGGCCCGGTCAAGATCTTCACCGATGGCAGCGCCGGGGGGCGTACCGCGGCGATGACGAAGGCGTATCTGGGTGAGCCGGAGACCTTCGGCGTGCTGACCTATGAGGACGCGGACTGCCATGCGGAGATCGCGCGTTTCCATGGCCTCGGCTACCAGATGGCCATCCACGCCATCGGGGACGCGGCCATCGAGCAGGTGCTGACGGGCTACGAGAAAGCGCTCGAC
>JBCBHB010000047.1:0-9672 GCA_038526025.1 Pseudomonadota bacterium | reverse complement strand
TGGCAGGCGCCTTCGGGGCAAGCCATCTGGTGACCCATCGCCATGCCGAGGCCCGCGCCCAAGCCGGCACCCATTGCCTCGCCGCCCTGGCCCGGGTTCTCTGCCGCCGCGCGCATCGCCTCAGCCGCCTGGAACTGCGCGTACTTGCCCAGATCGCCGATCACACCCATCTGCGTCCGCTTGTCGAGCGCCTGCTCCACGGCTTCGGGCAGGCTCACGTTTTCCACCATCAGCGCCGGCATCTCGAGCCCGTAGGCCGCAATCTCCGGTGCGATCCGGTTGCGCAGATACTCGCCCATCTGGTCCTGGTTCGCCGCGAGGTCGAGCGCCGGAATGCCCGAGGAGCCGAGCGCGTTGGTGAACCGGCTGACGATGACGTTGCGGATCTGGAACTGCACCTCGTCCATCGTCACCTCGCCATCGGTGCCCACAATCTCCTGCAGGAAAAGCCCAGGGTCGCCCACGCGGATGCTGTACGTCCCGAAGGCGCGCAGCCGCACCGGCCCAAACTCCGGGTCGCGCAGCATGATCGGGTTCTTCGTGCCCCATTTCAGGTCCTGAAACCGGCGGGTGCTGACGAAGTAGATCTCCGACTTGAAGGGCGACTGGAACATGTGGTCCCAGTGCTGCAGCGTGGTCATGATCGGCATATTGTTGGTCTCGAGCATGTAGAGACCGGGCTGAAACACGTCCGCCAGCTGCCCTTCATGAACGAAGACGGCGGCCTGGCCCTCGCGCACGGTCAGCTTCGCGCCGTACTTGATCGCGTTGCCGTGGCGCTGGAAGCGGTAGACCATGGTGTCGCGCGTGTCGTCGGTCCACTCGATGACGTCGATGAACTCGCCGCGCAGCATGTCCCAGATCATGGCGTCGCTCTCCTTCAGGCCAGCCTCGTGCGGGGCGGAGACTATGCGAGCGCGCGACGCTGCGCCAGCATGGAAGGCGGCGTTCAGGCGGCGTCGGACCGGGCTGTCAGGCTCTCCCGCTCGGCCTCGAGCCAGGCCTGGAACATCACCACATTCCAGAGCTGGAGCCCCCAGCTTGCGCGGCCGGACTGATGCTCGTCCCAAAGGCGCCACACCTCCGCCGGCTGCAGCCATCCCTCGCTGGCCAGCCGGCCGGGTTCGATCAGCGCTTCGGCCCAGGGCTTCAGGGAGCCTTTGAGCCAGCTGCCCACGGGCACCTCGAACCCCTTCTTCGGCCGGTCGATCAGCGCGCGCGGCACGTGGCGGTAGAGCACTTCGCGCAGCACCCATTTCTGCACGCCCTCCCGCAGCTTGAGATCGAGGGGAAGGGACCAGGCGAACTCAGCGATCCGATGGTCGAGCAGCGGCGCGCGGCTTTCGAGCGAGGTGGCCATCGTGGCGCGGTCCACCTTCTGCAGGATATCGTCCGGCAGGTAGGCGCCCATGTCGAGCGCCATCATCTGCTCCTCCGCCACCAGGCCAGCCAGGGCCGGGTCCGGCGATGTCAGGCTGTCCTCCAGTTCCGCGCCGCCTGCTACCAAGGCCAAGGGCTGGCGGACATGGCTGACGAGCAGGCGGTGCAGCCGGGCGACGTCCTCCGTCCGCGCGTACTCGGCGAGGCGCGTCAGCCGCTGTGCATGCGGCTCCTTGCCCTCGCCCACGGGGCTGAGACCGCCGAGGACCGCGTTGAGCGGCCCTGCCGGCATAGCCTGCACCATGCCTGCCGCGAGCCTGCGCAGCGGCAGGGGCAGGGCGTGCAGCTTCGCCGAGAGGCGGCCGAACTGCCTGTACCGGTCGTACCCGCAGAAGAGCTCGTCCCCCCCATCGCCCGAAAGCGCCACGGTCACGTGCTCACGCGCAAGGCGGGCGACCAGATGGGTGGGGATCTGCGAGCCATCCGCGAAGGGCTCATCATACATCTCGGGCAGGCGGGGGACGACGGCACGCAGCTCATCGTCGCCCACGTAAAGCTCCGTATGCTCGGTGCCCAGATGGTCGGCCACGGCCTTCGCATGCTCGGCCTCGTTGTAGCGCGCCACATGGAAGCCGATGGAGAAGGTCTTGACCGGCCGGCTCGAGAGCCGCGCCATAAGCGCCGTGATGGTCGAGCTGTCGATGCCGCCTGAGAGGAACGCGCCGAGGGGCACATCGGCCATCATCTGCCCCGAGACGGTGTCGAGCAGCAATGCTTCGAGCGCGTCGACCGCTTCCCCGGGCCCGATTCTGCGCTTCGGGGCTGCGGCAACCGCCGGGCCGGACCAGTAGGGCGTGACCACCGGCTCCGGCGCCTCGGCGCTCAGGCTGACCAGGCACCCGGGCGGCACCTTTGCGAGGCCTTCGTAGATGCAGTGCGCGCCGCCCACATAGCTGTGGCGCATGAGCTGGACGACCGCCTCCCGGCGGATCCGCCGCTCAGCGGCCGGATGGGTATTGAGGGCCTTCAGTTCCGAGCCGAAAAGGCAGACGCGTCCTGCACCCTCACCCTGCCAGCCGTAGTAGAGCGGCTTCTCGCCGAGCCTGTCGCGCCCCAGCGTCAGCCGCCGCTCCGCTGCGTCCCACAGCGCGAACGCGAACATGCCGACCGTGCGGCGCGTGGCATCCTCCACGCCCCAGCGCTCGATGGCGGCGAGGAAGGTCTCGGTGTCGGACCCGCCGCGCCAGGCGACTGGGCCGGCCTCCTCCAGCGCATGGCGGATCTCGAGATGGTTATAGATCTCGCCATTATAGGTGATCTCGTAGCGGCCCGAGGGCGACGCCATCGGCTGGTGGCCGGCGGGCGAGACGTCGATGATCGCGAGGCGACGATGGCCAAAGGCGATCCCGGCGGCGGCGTCTGTCCAGATACCCCAGCTATCCGGGCCACGATGGGCGAGCCGGCCGGTCATCGACGTGATCTCTGCGCGCGCCGCCTCCTCGGTCCGGGCGCCCGGACGCCACAGCAGCCCTGTGATGCCGCACATCGCTTCTTCCTCGCCGGCCCCTCCAGAGCCACAGTTCTACCGATCTGGCCGCGCGAAAGCGAGGTGCGCGGCAGTCCCAATTTGTGGCGGGCGGTGCCCCGACGGTTGACTTGCCGGCGCCGAGTGGCGCTGATGCGCGCGCCCGGCAGCGCGGCCGGGCTCGGCCTTCGGGGATGGCTGCGTGACCGTGAAGCTCGCCTATTTCCTCAACAGCTATCCCTATACGAGCCTCACCTTCATCCGGGGCGAGATCGCTGCGATCGAGGCGAGCGGCCTGCCGGTCACACGCTATGCCATCCGGCCCTGGCCGGGCGAGCTCGTGACGCCGGAGGACAAGGCGGAGGCGGCGCGTACGCGGTACCTGCTCGCCGACAAGAGGGGGCTTCTGCTGGCGCTCCTGCGGCTGATGGCGCTGCGGCCGGGCCGGTTCCTCCGCGCACTCGCGCTCTGGGGCCGTCTGGTGGCAAATGCGGGTGGCGGGCTCGCGCGACATCTGGCGTACTTCGTGGAGGCCGCGCTCCTGGCGGACTGGGCCCGGGCCGACGGGATCACGCATATCCACACGCATTTCGCGACCAATGGCGCGGCGGTGGCCATGCTGGCGGAAGCGATGGGTGGTGCGCGCTGGAGCATGACCGTCCACGGTCCGAACGAGTTCTTCGATCCCGAACGGGCCAGCGTGCCGCTGAAGGCGGACCATGCGGCCTTCATCGCGGCCATCAGCCATTTCGCGAAGGGGCAGGTCGCAACGCATTGCGGCATGGCGGCCTTCGAGAAGACCCATGTGGTCCGCTGCGGGGTGGATCTCGAGGCCTTCGATGCAGCCGGCCCGCCCGCGGCGGCGGCACCGGTGGTGCATGTGGGCAGGCTTTGCGTCGAGAAGGCCCAAGTGCTCTTTCCCGCCGCGGTGGCGGCGGCGGCCGAGAAGGCGCCGGCGCTGAAGCTCGACATCATCGGCGATGGCGATCTGCGCGGCGCGGTGGCGGCCGCGATCGAGGCGACGGGGACGGGCGAGCGCATCGCCATCCTCGGCTGGCGGGATCATGCGGAGGTGCGCGCGCGCCTTGCCGCCGCCCGGGGGCTGCTCTTGCCGAGTTTCGCCGAGGGACTTCCAGTGGCGATCATGGAGGCCCTGGCGCTGGGCCGGCCTGTCGTGACGACGAGCATCGCGGGGATCCCTGAGCTCGTGGATGAGAGCTGCGGCTGGGTGATCCCCGCAGGCGACGAGGCGGCGCTGGCCGAGGCGCTGACGGCCCTGGCGACGGCGCCGGCCGAGCGGTTGGCGGAGATGGGCCGGGCCGGCAGGGCGCGGGTGGCCGCGATGCACGATCAGACGGCGAACGCGGCGCGGCTGAGGGAGCTCATCGAGGCCGCCCATGCGGGCGAGGCGGGGGCGGGCTGACGGACGCCCCGGCTTCGGACCTGTCGGTCCTCAGCGGCCCGCCCGCCAGCCGCGCCCGTCCCTCGCGCCTGGTCAGTCCCGGAGGCGGCGGCGGCCGTTGATCCCGTCCGTATCGATGTCGGCGATGATGCTGGGCACGATCTCCATGGCCTCGTCCTCGGTCATGCCCGGGGCGAGGCGGGGGTCGTAGAGGATCTTGAGCAGCGCCTCGTCATGTCCCGTGAGGAGGGCGAACTCCTGATCGTCGTTGAAGACGGAGGGGCGGACATTCGGGTCGTCGTTCGGCAGGCCCATGGCCTGGGCCAATTCCTCCTCGACGCAGGCGCGCGCGAGGCGCGGGGGCAGGCCGTCCCGGATGAGGGCGAGGCCGAAGAGGATCTCGTCCGTCTCCACCCGCTGGCCGCCGGGAATGGCGGCGGCGCGGCGGGCATGGAGAAAGAGGCCGACGCAGGGCGTGTTGCCCGCGCGGCCGAAGCGCTCCACCTGCCGGGCGAGCCAGGGGCCGGCGGGCTGGCTGGCGAGCGCGCGAGCGGCGGGTGCATAGTCCTGCGGGCGCAGGAACAGAACCGCGAGGTTGGCCGGCTCGCCCTTCCCCACGCGCGCAATGTCGTGCCCCGTGGCGGTGGCGATGCGCTGCGCGGTCTCGTCCACCGCGCGGAGATAGCCCTGGGCGCTCTTGCCGAGGCTGGTGATCTGCCAGCGCACCGGCCGGCGCCAGCGGCGGAGGCGGCCGGCGCCGCTTACCGTAGGGTTCGTCGACGTGCCGGCGGTCTCCTCCTCGGACGTGCCGCCGAAGACGCCGTCTTCCAGCCCGAAGGCGATGCGCCGGAAATTGTCGGCCAGCGCGAGATCGGAGACGGGCATGCCCTGGGGCGCGCGGTCGAGCCGCATCTTGCCGAGGACGAGCGCGGTCTGCTCGTATCCCTCCCAGTCCTGGCCGTCGAGATAGTCGGCGCAGCCGATGCAGGCGAAGGCCGCCACGCCCGCTGCAGCGACGCGGAGGCTCAGAAGAAGCGTCAGGCTCATCCCGCCTCCTCCGTCACCAGCTCGGGTGCGGGCGGGGCCGGGGCATCGAGACGGGCCGCCGTCTCTTCGGGCCGAAGCTCTTCGACGATACGGCGCACGATGGGCATGGCTTCCTGCTCGGTCATGCCGGGACGCAAACGGGGATCGTAGAGGACACGCAGAAGCCATTCGTCATGCCGGGTTAACAACGCAAACTCCTCATCGTCGTTGAAGATGGAAGGCCGGACCTCCGGATGGTCGTTCCCGAGGCCGAGCGCCTGGGTGATCTCCTCGTGAAGGCAGGACCGGCGCAGGAGGCCGCCGACCTCCGAGCCGAGCATGATCATGCCGAACACGATGGCATGGCTGTCCTGTTCGGCGACGAGGTTGGTGGCGGCGCAGACCACGCTCGCGCTCCGCCGCCAGAGATCGAAGCTGCGGCGCAGCGCGGGGTGGAGCTGGCCGAGCGCCTCGCTCACCGCCGTGCGCTCGCCGGGCTCCGTGATCAGGATCATGAGGTTCACGCCCGCATCGGAGGGCGGTGTGAGGGCTGGCCCTTCCTCCGGCGGATAGGGCGCGGCGCTGACGGCGCGGCCGGTGATCTCGCCGATCCGCCCGAGGAAGGCGGCAACCTCGAGACGATCCGCCATGGTCACCCCCTGGCCCACCAGGCGGTATCGGATCGGCTGCTCCCAGCGCTGGAGCGGGTTGGTAGCGGCGTTGTCGTCGCTGCCCGGACGCTCGATATCGACCTCGTGCCGGAGCGCGACACGGCTGAAATTGCGCACGAGATCGTCATTCGTGAAGGGCGCGTCGGGCGGGGCGACGTCCGTGCGCAGGTCGCCGACCGCGCGCAACGTCGCCTCATAGGCCGCATAGTCCTCCGCGCTGGGCTGGCCTGTGCAGGCGCCGAGCGCTAGGAGAAGGAGGGCGCAGAGGCCTTGGCGCACGCGCCGATGCGCGCCGCTTTCAGCCTTGTCGCCCGCGGTGCCGGGGCGTCCGTTTCTCGGTTTCTGCGTCATGACGATCCTCGCCTGCCCCGGAGACTATGCGAAATGTGTGGACGCTTTGCGACCGGTTTGATTGCGGGACATCTCGACACGGCGAACTGGCTCGACATCGAGCGCGACGCGCCGCCGCCGGACTGGGCCGCTGATAGCACTGGAGGATGGGGGCATGCGGGCGGGGCACCAAGCGCTGATCGCCTCGACGTGATGCCCGCAGGAGCCTGGCCAGCGCCGAGCTGGAACGTCGCACCGACGCAGCGGGTGGCGATTGTTGTGCCCGGCGACGGCGAGGAGGCCCCGCGCCGGGTGCTGGCGGCGCGCTGGGGGCTGGTGCCGCGCTGGTGGCGCAAGCCGCTGGCCGAGCTGAAGGCCAGCACCTTCAACGCGCGCTCGGAGGAGGCGTATGGCAAGCCGATGTTCCGGGATGCCTGGAAGCATGGCCGCTGCCTCGTCCCGGCGCTCGGCTACTACGAGTGGACCGGGAAGGCTGGGGCGAAGACGCCGTGGTTCGTCGCCCCGCAGACCAACCGGCCGGGACTGGTTTTCGCCGGGCTATGGGCCGAGGCGGCCGTGGACGGCGCGCGGCTCACGAGCTTCACGATCCTGACCACGGCGGCGAACGAGGCGACGAAGCATCTTCACCCGCGCGCGCCGGTGGTGCTGGAGGAGGCGGACTGGGCGGACTGGCTGGCAGGCTGGGCGGGGGAGGCGCTGATGGCGCCGCTCGATGCCGGGCGGACCACGGTCTCGGAGGTCGGGCGCGATGTAGGCAATGTGCGCCATGACCGGCCCGACCTGATCGAGCCGGTGGGGCTCGGCCTCTAGGGCGGTTGCAGGGCTTGCTGTCAGGACGCCCCGGCTTCGGACCTCGCGGTCCTCAGCGGCCCGCCCGCCAGCCGCGCCCTGCCCGAGATGCGGGTTCAGGCCGCGGGCCTGGGGCCGTAGCTGTTTTCGTCCTCGCTGCCCGGCATCGCCATGAAGATGAGGAGCAGGAGAGCGCCGGCGACCGGCAGGAGGAGGGCGAGCAGCCACCAGGCGCTCATGTCGCGGTCATGCAGCCGCCTGGCGCCCGCCGCGAGCTGGGGGAGCAGGGTGGCGAGGGCGAAGATGGCGGCGAGCGGGGAGGGGGCCTCGTATTCGAAGAGCGGATCGAAGCCTTCCTGGGCACGCATGTGCTCGGGCAGCTGGCCGAGGCTTTCGAAGCCGAGCGCGCTGTCGAGAAAGCCGAAGGCGAGGTTGCCGAGGATCACGAAGCCGATGAACCACCAGAACTCGGGCCGGCTGGCGCGGCCCGAGAAGGTGGCGTAGTTGGCGAGGCAGCGGGCGACCGCCTCGGCCGGGGACATCATGGCCATGCGCTCGGGCCTCAGGCCTGGGGCGCCGCCGGGGGCTGGGCGCCCGAGGGGGCCACACCGCTTGCACCGGCGCGGGCGGCGGCAAGCGTCGCCTTGAGGTCCGCCTCCATCTGCAGCAGCTCCTGCTCGGCCGCCGCGCGCTTGGCCTTGCCTTCGTCGGCGATGGCGAGGCTCTCCTCGATGGTGGCGATCAGCGTCTGGTTCGCGGCCTTCACCCGCTCGATGTCGAACACGCCGCGTTCGATCTGCTGGCGCACCTCGCGGTTGGCCTGCTGCAGGTTCTCGGCGTTCTTGGTGAGCAGCTCGTTGGTCAGATCCGTCGCCTCCTTCACCACCTTGCCGGCCTCGCGGGAGCGGGCGATGGTGACGGCCTGGGCGAGCTGCGTGCGCCAGAGGGGCACGGTGTTCACCAGCGTCGAGTTGATCTTGTTGATCAGCCCCTTGTCGTTCTCCTGCACGAGGCGGATGGAGGGGAGGGACTGCATGGTCACCTGGCGCGTGAGCTTCATGTCATGCACCCGGCGCTCGAGCTCGTCGCGCGCCGAGCGCAGGTCGCGGAGCTCCTGGGCCATCATCACGCCCTCGCCCTCCGGCGCGCCCTGCACGGCCTTCTCCTTCTCGGGGATCTCGAAGACGTCGAGCCGGTCGAGCTTCGCCTCGCCCGCGGCGATGTAGAGGCCGAGATCATCGTAGAAGCTCAGCGTGCTCTCGTAGAGCTTGTCGAGGAACTTCACGTCCTTCAGCAGGATGGTCTCGTGCTTCAGGAGCTCGTCGGTGATCCCGTCGATCTGGCCACGGACCTCCTCGTAGGAGGCGATGAAGTTGGCAACGGGCGTGGCGCGGCCGATCAGGCGCTCCCACCAGCTCTGCTTGCGGTTGGGGTCGAGCTCGTCCACGTCGAAGCCGCGGATGGTGCTGACCATGGAGCGGAGCGACTCGCCCGCGGGCCCGGTGTCCTTGTTGCGCACGCCCTCGAGCATGGTGTCGGAGATCTCGGTGAGCTGCTCCTGCGCGCCCGAGCCGAACTTGATGATCGACTGGGTGTTGGTCATGTCGAGCTCGGCGATCTTGGATTCGATCTGGGCGCGCTCCTCCTCGTTCGCCATGTCGATGGGCACCACCTCGGTGCGCACTTCCGGCGTGATGGTGAGCTGCTTCTCCATCTCGACCACCGCGAGCTGCACGCTCTCGGAGGCGGCCTCGGCGGCGTCGATGACAGCGTCGGTGGGGGGGGTCTGGCTGGGGGTCGACATGGGAGATCTCCGGGGCCGTTGAGGTTTGATCAGGTTTTTTCCTGGCCGAGACGGTCGCGCAGCACCTCGATCTCGACCTCGAGATCGGTGCGGTCGTCGGCCAGAAGCTTGTCGCGTCCGCGCTGGAAGCTGCCTTCGAGCTCCGAGAGGAGCGAGAGGTAGTCCGCGCGAAGGGCGGGGTCGTCGAGTTCGGCGTGGTTCTCCGCGTATTTCCGCGTGGCTTCGTGGGCGCCGACGAGATGCACCGAGAGGTAGCGGCGCGCGCGGGTCAGGTCGCGCGGGTCCTGCTCGATGCGGCGCAGGAGGGCGCGGACCTCGTCGCAGAGCGTGAGCACGCGCTCGCTGATCTCATGGTCGCCGATCCCCTGGGCATCGTCGTGGATCTCGCGGAGGAGCCGCTCGGCATGTTCGATGGCGTCGGCAACGCGGCCGTGCTCCGCATCCGAGAGATCGATGCCCTTGTTCTCCAGCGGGTCGATGCCGAAGGCGGCCAGGTGGGCGAGCATCGCGATCAGGCCGAAGCCACCGGCTGCAACGGCACCGCCGGACCCGGCGAGCTGGGCAAGGGAGACGCCCAGGCCCGCGGCGAGCGCGGCGAAGATCAGACGCGGGATGGCGGGGCGGCGCGCCACGGCGCGGGCCTCGTAGGCGCGCGCAGCCTTGAGGCCTTCCGACAGCATCCAGGCGCCAAACATGAGGCTGGCAAAGCCCGCGAGGCTGAGGC
>JBCBHB010000046.1:0-9771 GCA_038526025.1 Pseudomonadota bacterium | reverse complement strand
TCGCGCAGGATGGTGTTGGTGCCGTCCTCGTAGCTCTCATAGGTGGCGCGCATCTTGATCTCGATGTTCGGATGCGCCTCGTAGAACTTCGGCAGGATCTTCTCGTAGGTCACGTCGAAGAGGTGGCTGTAGGGGTAGGCGAACTCGACGACGATCTTCTCGTCGGCGGCGAGGGCCGGGGTGCCGAGTGCGGCAAGGATTGCGGCGGTGCCGAGAAGGCGTTTCATGGTGGATACTCCTGAGCTTCTTGTCTTGAGGTCTTGGGGGAGGGAGGCCCGGGGCGGTTTGGCGACTTGGCCCGGGTCTCCCGGCTTTCTCCGCAGGTCCGTCGTGCGGGCGGATTCCGGGTGGCGCTACTTCATGCCGGAGAGGGTGATCCCCTCGATGAAGCGGCGCTGGGCGAGCAGGAAGGCCACGATCAGGGGCGTCACGATCACCGTGGCCGTCGCCATCATGGGGCCGAAGAACGAGCCGTCGGCGGTCGAGCGGAAGTCGCGCAGGCCAAGCGGCGGGGTGAAGAGGTTCCGGTCCCCGGTGATCACCACGCGCGGCCAGAAGTAATCGTTCCAGTGGGCGACCACCGAGAAGATGGCGAAGGCCAGCAGCGCGGGGATCGCCGTCGGCAGCATCACGCGCCAGACGATGGAAAACTCGCTCATCCCGTCCATGCGCGCGGCATCGATCAGGTCGTCCGGCACGGTCATGAAGAACTGGCGCATCAGGAAGATGCCGAAGACCGAGATGGTCCAGGGGATCACCAGGGCCGCGTAGGTGTTCGTCAGACCCAGCTGCGCCAGCATGATGTAGAGGGGCAGGGCGATGGCGTGCACCGGGATCAGCAGGCAGAAGAGCACCAGCGTGAAAACCGCCTGCCGCCCCCAGAACCGCAGCTTCGCCAGCGCATAGGCCGCCGGCAGCGCCACCAGCACCTGGATGAAGAAGATCGAGACCGTCACGATCACGCCGTTGAGCATGTAGCGCAGCAGCGGCGCCTCGGTGAACGCGGTGGTGTAGTTGTAGATGGCGGGCGTCACCTGGCAGGACGCCTCCACCTCCGCCATCAGCCTGCCGAGGATCGCGCTGTCGTCGAGTTCGGGGTATTGCGGCCGCGCCGCCTCCACATCCGTCCGCACCGGCTGGTTGCGCGCCACGCAGCGCTCGTCTGTCATCGGGTCCTGGCTGCCGAACACCCCGCCCGCGTTCTGCGCGATCTCGGCGGGGGATTTCAGTGAGTAGGTGACCATCACGTAGAAGGGCAGGAGCACGATCAGCGCGCCGAGGATCAGGATCGTGTGTTTCACGATCTCGCCCGTGCTCCAGCCGGTATGGGTCACGGCGCTCATGCGTAGTGCACCTTCTTCTCCACCCCGCGCTGCAGGATCAGCGTCAGCACCATGATGAAGGCGAGGAAGACGATGGTGATCGAGGCGCCGAGGCCCACGAGGTTCTGCTGCACGCCCGTCTCGAAGATCGCAAACATGGCCACGAAGGCAGAGCGCGAGGGGCCGGCGCCGATCGGATAGAACGCCTCGATGATGTCGAAGACCTGGAAGGCGCGAATGGCCGTGATGGTGATGACGAAGACCGTCGTCGGCCCCAGCATCGGCCAGGTCACCAGCCGGAACCGGTCCCAGCCCGTCTTCGCCCCGTCCATCTCGGCCGCCTGGTAGAGCTCGCGGGGGATCGAGGTGAGGCCCGCCAGGAACAGCACCATGTTGAACCCGAAGGCCTGCCAGATGCCCACGAAAATCACCACGCCGAGGGAGTAGCGCTTATCGCCCAGCCAGAGCGGGAAGCCCTCCTCGCAAGCCGCGTCATACCAGGGCCACCAGCGCAGCGGCGTGATCCAGCAGCCGCTCTCCAGGATCTCGTTCACGATCCCGATGGTCGGGTGCAGCGCGAACTCCCACACGATGGCCATGGCCAGCAGCGCCGCCATGACCGGCAGGAAGTAGATCGTCTTGTAGAGGTCCCCGAACCGGCGGACCGAGGTGATCAGCAGCGCGGCGCCGAGCCCCAGCGCGAGGGAGACCGGCACCACGACGGCCACGTAAACGGTCGTCGCGTAGATCATCTTCTCGAATTTCGAGCGGGTGAAGACACGCTCGTAATTGTCCGCCCCCACCCACTCGAAGCCCGGATTGCCGAGGCTGTAATTCGTGAGCGAGAGGCCCGCCGCCAGCAGGATCGGCACGATCAGGATCACGGCCATCAGGAACAGGGCAGGGGCAACGAAGGCGTAGCCGGCCTTCTTCGCCGCAGCCTCCGAGGTGGCCATCCTCAGGCCCTCGCCGCGAGGGGTTCGGCCGCGGCCGGGGCAAGGCGCATCCGCCGCCGGTCGGCCCCGAACACCATCGCCTCGCCGCGCGAAAGGCGGAAGGCCGCCCAGTCGCCCACGCCATAGCGTGCTGCAGCCTCCGGCAGGGCCCGCGCCACGATGCGCAGCGGCTCCGGCAGGCTCGCGCTCTCCAGCACACCGTGCAGATACACATCCGCGCCGAGGTTTTCCTTGTGCACCACGGTCACGCCCAGCGCCTCTTCCGGCGTCGCGTGCTCCACGGGCTCGAGGTGCTCGGGCCTGATCGCCACGGTCACCTTGCCGTCCGTCACCGGCGCCAGCCGCTGAAGCCGCAGCCCCTGCGCCGTCACCCGCCCGGCGCCGTCGATCTCACCCGGGATGGTGTTGATCTTCGGGCTGCCGATGAACTCCGCCACGCGCAGGTCTTCGGGGTTGTCGTAGATCTCCTCGGGTGTGGAGAGCTGCAGCAGCTCCCCCTCCATCATCACCGCCACGCGGGACGACATGGTGAGCGCTTCCGCCTGGTCGTGCGTGACATAGACGAAGGTGGTGCCGAGCGCGCGATGCAGCTCCGCCAGCTCTGCCCGCATATGCACCCGCAGCGCGGCGTCTAGGTTCGAGAGCGGCTCGTCCATCAGGAAGGCCGCGGGCTTGCGCACCATCGCGCGCCCCAGCGCCGCGCGCTGCCGCTGTCCGCCCGAAAGCTGGCCGGGCTTACGCTGCAGCAGCGGCTCGATCTTCAGGATCTCCGCCGTCTCGCGCACCGCCACCTTGATGTCGTTCATCCGCCCGCGATGGCCCGGCACCAGGTGGCGCAGCAGCGGCAGGCGCTCGAGCAGCCCGAGGTCGCGCAGCGTCAGCGGCGTCATCATGTTCCGCTCGACCGTGAGATGCGGGTAGAGGGCGTAGGACTGGAAGACCATCGCCAGGTCCCGCGCCGAGGGGCGCACGCCGTTCACCACGCGCCCGCCGATCGCCACATCCCCGCCATCCTGCCCCTCGAGGCCCGCGATGATGCGCAGAAGCGTGGACTTGCCGCAGCCCGAGGGGCCCAGCAGGGTCAGGAATTCACCATCGGCAATGTCGAGGTCGATCCCCCTCAGCACCGGGGTTTCGCCGAAGCTCTTCGTGATCGTGCTGAGCGTGATCGATGCCACGGGCCACCTCTCTCGGTTCGCCCATGAGCTGTGCCGCTGCGCTGCGACATAAGCGTTACGTGTATAAGTTATGGTTATCGGGAGCCAACGAGCCCCGTGAGTCGCCCCCCATGCAGTTTACCCTCGCCCGGATCCGCGCCCTCAACGCCGTCGTCGAGACGGGGGGCTACTCCACGGCCGCCAAGCGGCTCGGCATCTCCCAGCCCGCGGTCACCCAGGCGATCCGCGATCTGGAGCGGGAGGCCGGCGTCGCGCTTTTCGAGAAGCGGGGGCGCGAGCCGAAGCCCACGGCGCTCTGCACCGAGCTCTACCGGATGACGTCGGAGATCCAGCGCTGGCAGGGGGAGGCCGCGCGGCTGCTCCAGAGCCATGCCAGCCTCGAAGCCGGCGAGTTTTGCGTCGGCCTCGGCAATTCCATGCCCGGCATGGCGCTGATCGGGGAGTTCCGCCGCCGCTACCCGGGCGTCCAGGTGCGCGTCGAGCTCGGCTCCTGGTCCCAGATCATCGAGGCGGTGACGGAAGGCCGCGTCGATGTCGGCGTGCTCCCGAACGTGCCGGACGATGGCCGCTTCGTCCGCGCCACCTGCCTAATGCAGGATGTGGTGGCGCTCGTGCCAGAGCGCTCGCCGCTTGCCAGCGTCGCGCAGGTCAGTTGCGAGGACCTGGTGCGCCACCCGCTCATCTTCCGCACCGGCTCCTCCTCCACCCAGCGCGTCGTCGATCAGGGCTTCCGCAAGATCGGCATGAAGCCCGTGCCCAGCATGGTGCTCGACACGCGGGACGGGGTCTACGAGGCCGTCGTCAACGGTCTCGGCGTCGGCTTCATGTGGGAGATGGGCTCGAGCCGGAACGACCGGATCAAGCGCCTGCGGGTGACCGAGTTCGACCGCGGCCACCCCGAGCATGTCTTCCACCTCGCCGGGCGCACCGGGGCGCTGCTGAAGAGCTTCACCGCCATCCGCCTTTGAGCGCGCTGTTCAAAGAGGAATGCGCAGGCGGCCCTGGCCGCTCTGCTCCAGCCCCTCCCGCACCGTACCGTCGAGCTTCACGCGGGTTACATAGGCCTCCAGCGCGGTCAGGAGATGCGCCTTCGCGCGGGGCAGCACCATGGCCTGTTGCGCTTCCAGCACCGGCGCCTTCTGGAAGATCACGCCCTCGGCGTCCATCAGCGCCTCCTCCAGGCTTTGTCGCACGCCGGCCACGGCATCTCCTTCGCCCGCGGCGAACCGCCGGAAGGTATCCGCCGGCGTCTCGTCGCGGAGGATCGTCGCGTGCTGCAGCGTCTTGGTGAGGTAGAGGTCATAAGCCGTGCCCCGCCCGGCCAGGATCGTCGCGCCCTCCCGGTCCAGCGCCGCGGGCGCCGCCGCCTCCCCCTCGCGCACTGCATAGGCGATCTCGATCACCACGTAAGGCGCGGTATAGGCGATATGGGTCTCGCGCGAGCGGTCGATGGCCAGGAACGCCACGTCCCACACATCGTCCGGCGCCGTCTCCACGATCTCCCGCGCGCCCGGATAGTCGACCATCTCGAGGGACACGCCCAGGCCCTCCGCCAGATGCCGGGCCAGCACCGGCATGATCCCGGTGAGCGTATCGCCCCGGCGCTGCACGAGCGCGCGGTTGCCATGGTTCATCGCGGCGCGGAGGCGCCCGCCCGTTGCCAGCGGCGCCAGTCCGTCCCAATCGATCCCGGCCATGCGGTCCTCCCATTGTGTCCGGCGATCCTCGCAGGCGAGGGAGTGGCGTCAATGACCCGCGACGCGCATGGGCGCCCCGCCCGCGGCGGCGGAGCGCTTCATGGCCTCGATTACTTCCAGCGCCGCCAGCCCGTCCGCCCCGCTCACCAGCGGCGCCGCCTCGCCTAGGGCGACGGCAGCAAACTGTGCGGCCTGCGCCACCAGCGGGTCGGCCGCCGCATGGGGGAAGCGCGTCGCGGCGATGGGCGCCCACCAGTCCCGCGCCCCGCCATCGGACCAGAGCGTGAGGCTCGGCAGCGCGAGGGAGCCGTGCGTGCCCGCAATCCGGTAGCAGTCCTCCGCCGTGGGCGGGTAGGCCGGGTTCTCCCGCGCCGTCAGCTCCCAGGACCAGGGCGCCACCGAGGCGTCCGACACCGTGAGTGTCCCCAGCGCGCCGCCCGCGAAGCGCAGCATCATCGCCGCGGTGTCCTCCGCCGCATGCCCCCGCACGGCCCGGCTCTCATAGGCCGCCACCTCCACGATGGACCCCACGAGATGCTGCAGCAGGTCCACATCGTGGATGAGGTTGACGAGCACTGGCCCCGCCGCTGCCTCCCGGCGCCACGCCGTCTCGAAATACCCGTCGGGCTTCGCGAGCCAGGCGCTGCCATGCACGGCGGTGATGGTGCCGAGGCGCCCTTCCGCGATCAGGTCCTTCGCGGCGGCTACCAGGGGGTTGTGCCGTCGATGATGCCCCACGGCGAGCGCTACGCCAGCGGCCTCCGCCGCCGCCACCATGCGCCGGCCCGCCGCCGCATCGGCCGCGATGGGCTTCTCCACCAGCACCGGCACGCCCGCCGCCAGGCAGGCCATCGCCCCGGCCTCATGCAGCGCGTTGGGCGTGGCGAGGATCACGCCATCCACCCCGCCAGCCTTCAGAAGCGCCTCCAGCGTCGCATGCCAGGGCACCCCGGCCTCAGCCGCGAAGTCCCGCGCCTCCTCGGAGGGATCGGCAATGCCTGCCAGAACCGCCCCCGCCGCCGGAACCGCCGCCGCATGCCGGCGCCCCACAAGCCCCGCACCCGCGATCGCCAGCCGCGCGGGCTTCATCCAGCGGTCAGGCTCAGCACACGGCGCACCGCCGCCTCGTAGCCCTCGATCCCCAGCCCCGCGATCACCCCGTCCGCCCGCAGGCTCACATAGGAGTGGTGACGGAAGCTCTCCCGCTTGTGGACGTTCGAGATATGCACCTCGATCACCGGCCCCTCATAGGCGCTCAGCGCATCGAGGATGGCGATGGAGGTGTGCGTGTAGGCGGCCGGGTTGATGACGATGCCCACCGCCGCCTCCCGCGCCTCGTGGATCCACCCCACGATCTCGCCTTCGTGGTTCGACTGGCGGAGCTCCAGCGCATAGCCCTCAGGCAGCAGCGCCCGGCAGCGGCGCGCCACGTCGTCCAGCGTCTCGTACCCGTAGATCTCGGGCTCCCGCTTGCCCAGCAGGTTCAGGTTCGGCCCGTTCAGCACATAGATCGTCTTGCTCATTCCATCCCCTCGCGGCCCGCGCCATTTGGAACCCCGCGGAAACCATCCTATGATAGCCCCAACACAGCATCGCCAGAGCATTGCCGCGCACGAAAGGTCGTGCAGGGCGGCGATCAGGCATCCGTGGCCACGGCGCATCGCTCGGGCGGTAGCCAAAATGGCCGCGCGGGGAGCAGGACATGACGACCGACATCGCGGCCCATGCCGCCGAGCGCATTCTCGTGCTCGACGGGGCCATGGGCACCATGATCCAGGCGGAGAAGCCGGACGAAGCAACCTATCGCGGCCAGCGCTTCAAATGCTGCTGTGGTGACGTTGGCGGCAACAACGAGCTGCTTACCCTGACCCAGCCGGACATGATCAGGGGCATCCACGCGGCCTTTCTGGATGCTGGGGCCGACATCCTGTGCACGAACACGTTCTCCGCAAACCGAATCAGCCAGGCGGATTATGGGCTCGAGGATGTCTCGTTCGAGCTCAACGAAGTGGCGGCGCGCCTTGCCCGCGAAGCGGCGGAGGCCGCATCCACCCCCGAACGCCCCCGCTGGGTCGCAGGCGCCATCGGCCCCACGAACCAGACCGCCTCGATCAGTCCCGATGTGAACGATCCGGGAAAGCGGAAGGTGACGTTCGACCAGCTCGCCGAGGCCTATGTGGAGGCTGCGCGCGGCCTCATCGCCGGCGGCGTCGACCTCCTCCTGGTGGAGACGGTGTTCGACACCCTCAACGCCAAGGCCGCCCTCTACGCGATCGAGGGGCTGCGCGACGAGGGCCTCACCGTGCCCCCCATCATGATCTCCGGCACGATCACCGACCGGTCGGGCCGCACGCTCACAGGGCAGACGCCGGAGGCCTTCTGGGTCAGCCTCTCCCATGCCCGCCCCTTCTCCGTCGGTCTCAACTGCGCGCTGGGTGCCGCCGAGATGCGCCCCCACATCCGCGCGCTCGCCGAGGTGGCGGATACCGCCATCAGCGCCTACCCCAACGCCGGCCTGCCCAACGAGATGGGCGGGTATGACGAGACGCCGGAGGAGACCGCCGCCCATCTCGGCGCCTGGGCCGAGGCGGGCCTCGTCAACCTCGTCGGCGGCTGCTGCGGCACCACGCCCGAGCATATCCGCGCCATCGCCGATGCCGTCGCCGGCAAGGCGCCCCGCCGCATCCCCGCCCGCGCGCCACGCCTCCGCCTATCGGGGCTGGAAATGTTCGAGGCAGGCGGGGGAGTGGCGGCATGAACGTCCAAGCCCAGTCCCAAGCCCAGTCCCGCTTCATCAACATCGGCGAGCGCACCAACGTCACCGGCTCGGCAAGGTTCAAGAAGCTCATCATGGCCGGCGACTACGCGGCCGGGGTCGAGGTCGCGCGCCAGCAGGTAGAGAGCGGCGCCCAGATCATCGATGTGAACATGGACGAGGGCCTGCTCGATGCCGAGCATGCCATGACCACCTTCCTCAACCTCATCGCGGCGGAGCCGGACATCTCGCGCGTGCCCGTGATGATCGACAGCTCGAAATTCGAGGTGATCGAGGCCGGCCTCAAATGCGTGCAGGGCAAGGCGGTGGTGAACTCCATCAGCCTGAAGGAGGGGGAGGCCGCCTTCCTCGAGCAGGCCCGCACCGTGCGCCGCTACGGCGCCGCGGTCGTGGTGATGGCGTTCGACGAGAAGGGACAGGCGGAGACGGCCGAGCACAAGTTCGCCATCGCCGAACGGGCCTACCGCCTCCTCACCCAGCAAGCCGGCTTCGACCCCTGGGACATCATCTTCGACCCCAACATCTTCGCCGTCGCCACCGGCATCGAGGAGCATAACGACTACGCCGTCGCCTTCTTCGACGCAGCGCGGATGATCAAGGAAAGGCTGCCCCACGCCCTCGTCTCCGGCGGCCTCTCCAACGTCTCCTTCAGCTTCCGCGGCAACAACCCGGTGCGCGAGGCGATGCACTCGGCCTTCCTCTACCACGCCATCCGCGCCGGGCTCGACATGGCGATTCTCAACGCCGGCCAGATCACGGTCTACGACGACATCCCGGACGAGCTGCGCGACCATGTAGAGGACGTGCTCCTCAACCGCCGACCGGACGCGACCGACCGCCTGCTCGCCATCGCAGATAAGTACCGCGATAGCGGCGAGGCCCAAGCGAAGTCCGACCCCAAATGGCGTGAGCAGCCGGTGGAGGCCCGCCTCTCCCACGCCCTTGTCCACGGCATCACCGATTTCGTGGTCGAGGACACCGAGGAAGCCCGCCAGAAGGCCACCCGCCCCCTCGACGTCATCGAGGGCCCGCTGATGGACGGCATGAACGTGGTCGGCGAGCTCTTCGGGGAGGGCAAGATGTTCCTCCCCCAGGTCGTCAAATCCGCCCGCGTGATGAAGACCGCCGTAAGCCACCTCATCCCCTTCATGGAGGAAGAGAAGGCCCGCACCGGCGATACCTCGTCCAAGGGCCGGATCCTCATGGCCACGGTGAAGGGCGACGTCCACGATATCGGCAAGAACATCGTCGGCGTCGTGCTCGCCTGCAACAATTACGACGTGATCGACATGGGCGTGATGGTGCCGACGGAGGACATCATCGAACGCGCGCAGGCCGAGGGCGTCGACATCGTGGGTCTCTCCGGCCTCATCACCCCGTCGCTCGACCGGATGGTCGATGTGGCGGGGGCGATGCGCGAGGCGGGGCTCGACATCCCCCTCCTCATCGGCGGGGCGACGACCTCGAAGAAGCACACGGCGTTGAAGATCGCGCCTGAATACGCCCATGGCGTGCTGCATGTGGACGACGCGTCGAAGGCCGTGGGCGTCGTCTCCCGCCTCCTCTCGCCCGAGCGCAAGCCGCAATACCTGGCGGAGGTGGCGGAGGAGCAGGCGAAGCTCCTCGGCAAGGGCGCCGCGGCGGAGCGGCCTGTCACGCCCCTCGCCGAGGCCCGCGCCAACGCCTTCGACGGCGGCTGGGCCAGCTACGCGCCGCCCGCGCCCGCCGCACCGGGCCGGCATGTCTTCGAGCCGGACGTCGCCGAGCTCATCCCGTTCATCGACTGGTCGCCCTTCTTCTGGACCTGGGAGATCAAGGGCATGTACCCCGCGGTCCTGGAGG
>JBCBHB010000045.1:0-9774 GCA_038526025.1 Pseudomonadota bacterium | reverse complement strand
ATCGGTGGTGAGCGCCCTGTTCTCGGACGATGCGTGGACGATGAGCGAGGCTTTCGGGACGGCAGGCGCCTGGCCCGTCGGCCTTGTCCTCATGCTCCTCGCCGCCGGTCTGCTGCTCGTCATCTACAAGCTCGTGCCCTTCATCGACCGGCACCTGGAGCGGACCGTGATGGTCTGGACCTACCTGCTCATTGCCGGCGTGATCTTCGTGGAGGTCTTTCGGCGGTTTGCTCTGAACGAACAGGCGCCCTGGTCGACGACGCTGCCGCCCTTCCTGTTCCTCATCATGACCTGGATCGGCTGCTCCTATAACATCCGCCTGCGCACTCATCTGGCCTTCGCGGAGTTCAGGATGAACATGGGAGCGCGGGGGCAGCTGGCCTGCCTCATCCTCGACGCCGTGCTGTGGCTGACCTTCTGCTGGGTCGTCGTGGTGACCTCATCGCGCGTCGCAGCCAACTCGGCCTCGAACTTCCAGATCCTCCTCGGCACGGACAACGTGCTGCAGTGGTGGTTCCTCGTCTCCGTCCCGCTGGCCTTCACGATGATGGCGACCCGCGTGATCGAGAACCTGCTCGAAGATCTCGACAACTACCGCAACGACCGCCCGCTGCTGAAGCCGGCCGTCATCGGCGCCGACTGAGGGAGGGCATCATGACGGACGGAACCTGGGTAACTCTCATCTCTCTCGGCGTGACGATGCTGTTCATGCTGGGTGTGCCGGTCTTCCTTGTGATCGCCTACTGGGTGCTGGGCTGCAGCTTCGTGCTGGGCATGACGCTGGACAACATCGGCGCCGCGCTCTCGGATGTGTTCACCGATGGCTTTGCGCTGCTCGCGATGCCGCTCTTCATCCTGACCGGGGATCTCATCAACAAGTCGGGCATCGCCAGGCGATTGTCCGACTTCGCCTATGCCTGCTTGGGATGGTTACGCGGCGGCCTCGCCATGGCGTCGCTCGGCGCCTGCGGGCTCTTCGCCGCGATTTCGGGCTCCAACTCGGCCACCACGGCCACCATCGGTTCGATGCTCCATCCCGAGATGGTAAAGGGGGGCTACGACGAGCGCTTCTCTGCGGCGACAGCGGCCGCGGGCGGCACGGTCGGCATCATCATCCCGCCATCGATCATCTTCATCGTCTACGGGTTCCTCATGAACCTGCCGATTTCGGACCTCTTCGTGGCCGGCATCATTCCGGGCACGATGATGGTGGGCGGCATGATGCTCGCCTGCTGGATCCTCTGCGTGATGAACAAGTGGGGCCATCTGATCAAGCTGGACTTCAGCCGCGTGGCCAAGACAGCGCTCGGCGCCTGGCTCGGGTTCTTCGCGATCGGGCTGGTGCTCTGGGGCATCTACACCGGCAAGTTCTCGCCGACCGAGGCCGCAGGCGTGACCGTGGGCTTCTGCATCATCGTGGGTCTGATCTCCCTGCCCATCTTCGCGATGATGGGGCGCCCCTCGCATGACCGGCCGCATCAGGAGAAGAGCTACGGGGAAATGTTGGTGGTAGAGGGCTTCAAGGTCACTGAGCTGCCGTCCATCACCATGCGCTCGGCCCAGATCACGGGCATCCTCGCGCCGCTCATCGCCATCTCGGTGGTGATGCAGCAGATCCTCTCGCTGCTCGGTGCGCAGGAAGTGATCGGCGGCTTCGTCACCTCGATGGGCGGCTACCATGCGGTGCTGTTCACCGCGATGGCGATCGTCTTCATCTCGGGCATGATCCTCGAGAGCCTGCCGGTGACGATCATTCTCGCCCCCATCCTGGCGCCCATCGCAGCGTCGGTCGGTGTCGACCCGATCCACTTCGCCGTCATCTTCCTTGTCGGCGCGTCGATCGGCTTCATCACGCCGCCCTACGGGCTCAACCTGTATGTGGCGAGCGGGGTGACGGGCGTGCCCTACTTCCGGCTGCTGCGCTACACGGTGGCGTATCTCGCAGCGCTGCTGACCGTGTGGATCATCGTTGCCCTGGTGCCGGAGCTGACCTCGGTGCTGCTGCCGGATCGGGGATAACCACCGTCACACGCAAAGAAAGAGGCCGGCGCCCATCGGGTGCCGGCCTTTTGCTTTGATGACGCGGAAGGCGCCGCTCAGGCGGGCTCCTCCACCAGGCCACGTCCCTTCAGCAAGGGCTCCACACCCGGCATGGCACCGCGGAAGGCGGTGTAGGCATCCTCAGGCTCCTGTCGGCCGCCTGCGGAGAGAACGTGCTCCGCAAGCCGCGAGGCCAGTGTCGGATCGAACGGGTTGCCGGTTGCCTCGAAGGCCTCGAACGCGTCCGCATCCATCACCTCGGCCCAGAGATAGCTGTAGTAGCCAGAGGAATAGCCCTCGCCCGAGAACACATGCTGGAAGTGCTGGGCAGCGTGCCGCATGGCGATGGCCGAGGGCATGCCGATCTCGGTGAGCACGGCCGACTGGAAGCGCTGCGGGTCGTCATGCGCCATACCAGCCGCATTGGGCGCGGCCCGGTGCATCGCGAGGTCCACCATGGCGGACGCTAGGTACTCCACCGTGGCGAAGCCCTGGTTGAAGGTCTCGGCCGCCTTCAGGCGCTTGACGAGATCCGCCGGCATCGGCTCGCCCGTCTCCACATGGCGCGCATGCTTGGCGAGGATATCCGGCACCGAGAGCCAGTGCTCGTAGAGCTGGCTCGGCAGTTCCACAAAGTCGCGCGACACGGCGGTGCCGGCGATGCTGGGATAGGTCACGTCCGACATCAGGCTGTGCAGCGCGTGGCCGAACTCGTGAAAAAGCGTGCGCGCATCGTCGAAGGTCAGGAGCGCCGGGTCCCCTTCCGCGAAGTTGCAGGTGTTGATCACGATAGGGCGCTGCGGCTCCGTGAGCTTCTGCTGGCCACGATAGGTGCTGGCCCAGGCGCCGGAGCGCTTGGTCGGCCGGGCGAAGTAATCCCCGATAAAAAGGCCGAGATGGCTGCCATCGGCGCGCGTCACCTCCCAGGCGCGGGCCTTCGGGTGATGAAGCGTGAGACCCTCCTGCTCCTCGAACCGGAGGCCGAAGAGGCGGGTGGCAACGTCGAAGGACGCGGCGATGACGCTCTCGAGCGAGAGATACGGCTTCGTCTCCGCCTCATCGATGTCGTAGGCGCGCCGGCGCTCCTTCTCGGCGTAGTAGCGCCAGTCCCAGGGCTCGATCTCGATATTCGCCCCCTCGGCGGCGGCCAAGGTGGCGAGGGCCTGCTGCTCCTCCTGCGCGCGGGCGCGGGCGGGCTTCCACACCCGCTTCAGAAAGTCGGAAACCGTCTCCGGCGTCTTGGCCATCTGGTCCGCCAGGCGCATGTCCGCATAACTCTCGAAGCCAAGGAGCTTGGCGCGCTCGTGTCGCAGCGCGAGGGTCTCGGCGATGATCGGCCAGTTCTCGTTGTCGCCCCGCCCTGCCCAGGCGCGGAACGCCGCCTCGCGCAGGTCCCGCCGGGCGGAGAAGACCAGGAACGGCTCGACGGACGAGCGGCTTAGGGTGATCGCCCAGTGGTCCGGCGCATCGCGGCGCACAGCCTCGGCCTTGGCGCTCGCGCGGAGCGTGTCGGGCAGGCCATCGAGGTCCCCCTCCTCCAGCCACATCACCCACTCCGCCTCGTCCTTCAGCACGTTCTGGCCGAAGCTGGTGCCAAGGGTCGCCGCGCGCGTTCTGATCTCCGCCATCCGCGCCCGGCCCGCCTCGTCGAGCTCGGCGCCCGACTTCCGCATGTTCCGCAGCATGAGGTAGCGGACACGCGCCTCTTCCTCGCCCAGCCCCTCCTCAGGCACCGCCAAGATGCGGGCGAAGAGCGCCGGGTCCAGCATCATCTTGCTGAAATGAGCGGCGAGCTTCGGCGCCATGCTGCGCTCCACCGCCTGCAGCTCGGGCGAGGTGTGCGAGGAGCAGAGGTTGAAGAACACGGCAGCGGTCCGGTCCAGCGCCTTGCCGCAGCGCTCCAGCGCAATGATCGTGTTCTCCACATCCGCCGGCGCGGGGTTGGCCTTGATCGCCTCGACCTCGGCGCTGTGCTCGGCCATCGCCGCCTCGAAGGCCGGCTCGAAATGGTGGGTCTCTATCCGCGCGAAGGGCGGCAGGCCGAAGGGGCCGTCGAAGGGCTGGAGGAGGGGGTTCTCGGTCATGCGGTCGTTCCTTCAGCAGGCTTCTTCTTGCGGGCGATGGCGCGGCCGGCGGCGGTTTCCGCCATGCGCGCCCGCCATGCCTCCAGGGCATTGAGCCCCTCCGGCATCGGGTGCTTGATGATGCGCTGAAACCCGGTGGCGAGAAAGGCCGTGAGATCGGCGATCGTCATGCGATCGGCAGCGAGCCATGTCCGGCCCTCGAGGCGCGCGTCGAGCAGGCGGAGATGCCCGTCGATCCGCCCGCGATTGATCTCGCCCCACTCGGCCACCTGGTCCTCCAGCACCGCGAGATACGGGTTGGTGTGGCGGAAGCAATGCGCGACGGCGGTGAAGAGGCCAAGTTCAACGCGCCGCTGCCACATCTCGATTGTCGCCGTCTCCAGCGGATCCCGCCCCATCAGGTTGGGCTCGGGCACCAGCGCTTCGAGGTAGCGGCAGATGGCCGGGGTTTCGGTCAGCACCATGCCGTCCTCAAGCTCCAGCGCCGGCACCACGGCGGCCCCCGTTCGGGCGCGGTAGCTCTCCGTCTTGTGCTCCCCCTGCATGAGATCGATGCTGGTGGTGGGGATCTCGAGCCCCTTCTCCGCCACGAACATCGCCACACGCTGCGGGTTCGGCGCCTGCATCTGGGTGTAGAGCATGACGGGGCGCGGCAGGGCAGCGGCTTCGGTCATTCTGATTCCTCCCGACTACGCGCCTAGCCTAGCGGCGCGCTCGCCCCTTGTCTCCGGGTGCCCTTGGGTGCGAGGAGAGGGCCGGTCAGGCGAGGGTCCCATGTTCGAGACAGGCTTCCCCCATCGGCATCTCACCGGCATCGCGCCACTCAGCCCGATGGATATTCGAGCGATCCTTGACCTGGCGGAAGAGTATGCGGCGCTCAACGAAAAGCCCGAGAAGCATCTCGACCTGCTGACGGGCCGCACCCAGATCAACCTCTTCTTCGAACGCTCCACCCGCACCCAGGCCAGCTTCGAGCTGGCGGGAAAGCGCCTCGGCGCCGATGTGATGAACATGAATGTCGAGACGTCGAGCATGGGCAAGGGCGAGACGCTGATCGACACCGCCCTCACCCTCAACGCCATGCGGCCGGACCTGCTGGTGGTTCGCCACCCGCATTCTGGCGCCGTGGAACTGCTGGCGGAGAAGGTGAACTGCGCCGTGCTGAACGCGGGCGACGGGCGGCACGAGCACCCCACGCAGGCGCTGCTCGACCTTCTCACCATGCGCCGGCACAAGGGCCGCATCCAGAAGCTCACCGTGGCGATCTGCGGCGACATCGCAAACAGCCGGGTGGCCCGCTCCAACATCCTCTGCCTCGGCAAGATGGAGAACCGCATCCGCGTGATCGCGCCCCCCACCCTCCTGCCGAGCGGGATAGACCGGATGGGGGTCGAGGTCTTCACCGAGATGGCGCCGGGCCTCGACGGGGCGGATGTGGTGATGATGCTCCGCATCCAGAACGAGCGCCTCGCCGGCCAGGCCGTGCCCTCGCAGCGCGAGTACTTCCACCGCTACGGCCTGACGCATGAGAAGCTCGCCCACGCCAAGCCCGATGCCATCGTGATGCATCCGGGCCCCATGAACCGTGGCGTCGAGATCGACAGCGCGGTGGCGGGCGATCCCGCCCGCTCGGTCATCGAAGAACAGGTCGAGATGGGCGTGGCGGTACGGATGGCGGCGCTGGACCTCCTCGGCCGAGACCGGCCAGCCTGAGAGATCCCCCCGCGGCCCGCGCCCCCCAAGAAACATCTCCGTGCCCGAATTAGGCCGCCGGCTCGCCCGAAAGCCATGTACAGTCGGTGAGTGAGGGTTATCTTCCGCGCCCGGTGGGCGAGCGACAGTCGAACGTGGTGAGGACGGCGTTGAGTACGGCCATCCGACAGGACAGCGAGGAGAAGGGCGCAACGGTGCATGCGCTGCCCGACCAGGCGGCGCGCCAGCGGTTCGAACCCTATCTCGACCCGGGCGAGAAGCTGCTCTGGACCGGCCGTCCCATGCTGCGCCCGCTGCTCGAGGGTCAGGAGATCGTCCTGCCGCTCGTCTCGCTCATCCTCGCCGGCGCGATCAGCCGCGTGATCGTCCAGCACAGCCGCGAGAGCTTCAATCTCGAGATGATGCGGGTGCTGATGCTGGCGATGATGCTGGGCCTGCTGGCGCTGGCCATCTGGCTGCCGCTCCGCACGATCCTGCGCCGCCGCCGAAGCCACTATGCGGTCACCGACAAGCGCGCGATGCTGCTCGAGACCGGCATGGGCGGGAAGTTCCGCTCCTACCCCCTCACCTGGGACCGCATCGTGAATGTGCGCCTCGGCCGACGGGTCTCGGTCATCTTCGAGCTCGAACGCGGCGCGCCCTATGTCTCGGAGGTCGGCTTCGAACACCTCGACGACGGCATGGGCGTCTACCGCCTCATCCGCGCCGTCCAGGCCGGCCAGAACCCCTGAGGCCGGACGCGTCGACATTCCCATCGCATTCGAGGGCGGCCTCGCAGCGCAGCGCCAGCGGCTTCCTTCCCGCCCCAAACCCCTCCACACAGTTCGCAACGATCTCAGCCCCACGCAGCGGCGGCAGCGTGCCGGCCACATCCTCCAGCGCCAGAAGGCTCTCCGACGGATAGGCGCGCGCCGCCTCCGCCGTGAGGACAAGCCGGTCCCCGGCTAGATCCAGCGCCAGGCCCGGCCGCGACGGCCCGAGATGGCTCCCAAGGTCCACCCCCGCCCCACCCGCAACCTCCGCCGTGAAGACGAACCCGTCCGAAAACTCCCCAGAGAAAAGACCGACAGTACGACCCTCGAAAGACATTACCGACCCGCCTCCCCCATCGCCCTCGGCAGATCACCGGCCGACAGCCACCCCATGCCGGGCAGGCGCCCCTCGATCCGGTCCCCAGCGTCGGCGCAAATGTCTCCGACATCGAAACTCAGCCGGTCCGCGGAGACATCGATATCCGCCACGCCGATACCCGCCACATTGGTGGAAACGATCTCCGCGCAGCGCAGCATCGGCAGCGTGCCCGCCACATCCTCAAACGCCATCAGGCTCTCCGACGGATAGCCGCTAGCAACGTCTGCAGTCAGAACAAGGCGGTCAGCAGTGAGACTGCGCATGAAATCGCGCACCTGGTGGCGGAGGTAGCTACGGAGCTCAGGTGCAGCGCCACACAAAGTCTTGACCGCGAAGGCGATATGCTCTCCGCTCTTCGTCGCCCAATCGGAGCTACGTATGCGGGCGATACCGTTCACTTGGGACTTCCGACCATAGTTTGCTCGTTCGTCACTCAGCAAGGATCCTCAATGCAAGATCTAAAGTAATGTTCTGAAGAGCCCCTGAAGAGAGTGTTCAAAAATATCTCTGACCCAAACTTCTATTTGAAATCAAAATGTGAAGAAATCCAAGCTTTAGCGCTCCTTGGCAGCCCACCTCGCCAAGCGCCTTGCAGAAGCAATTCCAGCTTATGGCGGTCAAATCGCCTCAATACAATTGGCGCCTCCTCACCGAGCACATGCAGTATATTCTCGAGGGGGCCAGCACCTAAATGGGCGAGGTGCTCCGGTGAATTTAGCCGTTCAGCAGTTGCAGCAATTACTTGCTGCGCCTTGTAAGGGTCGGAAAGGGAGAGCGAGATGAGCTCATTCCAAGCATCGAAGAGCTCATCATCGACAGGCTCTACCTCACTCGACCTCTCAATATACCTCTGACACCGATCTGCGAGATCAATGTATTCCTCCATCCTGAACCTCCCTTAGCGTCAGCGCTCGATCAACGGTCGAGTAGCCCATTTCCATGCGTCTCTGGGAATATCGAAGCATTTCATTCTATAGGCGTGCCTGATTTTATTTCTCAAACCGGCTTGTTCTTCAACATAATTATTTCGATGAGTCTCTCTAGAAAATGAGCCACTTTCAGGCAAGCCCAACTTATCATCATAGTACTCCCAAAAACGACGCTTCAAACTTGCCAACCTGTTCCTGATATCTGCATATATTGGCTCACAGCAGTCGTCATCGCCAGTTGGCGGCGCTGGCGTTCCTGGGGGAGTTGGGCCCCGTGGAGTGGTGCCTGGACGAGGACCGAGCCTCGGACCCTGCCCTGGACCCGGAGACGGGCGCGTAGTTGGCGGGAGGGGGTTAATGCGTCCGCCACCGAAGATGGGGCCACGTAACAACAATCCGTCGTAGTCGTAGCCAGCGGACGGCCGTTGAGTCGCATACCCATAGACGGATGGCCCATCGACCAGTCCGAGGGGGTCTGCTTGTAGGTATCGTCCTGTTCTGGGATCGTAGTCTCGGTGCCAGTTTTGGTGGAGGCCGGTCTCGCTTTGGAACCACTGGCCTGGGAAGCGGAGGTGTTGGCTTTCGAGGCTGAAGGTGTGGGTGGTGATTTGCTCGAGGGCGCCGAAGGGGGCGTAGCTCGCTTGCCAGACCACCTGGCCCGTGGTGTCGAAGGCCAGCACCGGCCGCATGATCTTGTCCCAGCCGAGGAAGGTGGGCTTGCCGGCCGATGGCGATTGATCCGGGGCCATGGGCGGGCGTATGGCGGGGGGAGCCAGCGGAGGGCCCGATGACCGTTCTTGCCAATGCGCGCCTTGTGGATCCCGGCTCGGGCTATGACGGGCCCGGGGGGCTTCGGATTGCCGGCGGTGCGATTGCCGAGGTCTGGCGGGAGGCGGTGCCTGTCGTCCCCGGCGCGGTGGATTGCAGGGGCAAGGTGCTGGGGCCGGGGCTCGTCGATGCGCGGGTCTTCGCCGGCGAGCCCGGCGCGCGGCATCGGGAGAGCTTCCGCTCGGCCGGGGCGGCGGCCGCTGCGGGCGGGGTGACCACCATCGTCGCGCAGGCGGACACCACGCCACCGCTCGACGACCCGGCCCTGCTGCAGTTCGCGCTCGAACGCGGCAAGGCGGCAGCGCCCGTGCGGGTCTCGGCCATGGGAGCGCTCACCAAGGCGCTGGCGGGGCGGGAGATGACGGAGCAGGCGCTGCTCCTCGATGCGGGCGCGGTGGCGCTGTCGGACGCGGACCGGCCGGTGGCGGATGCGGGCGTGCTGCGCGCGCTCATGACCTATGCGACCGGCACCGGGGCTCTCATCGTCCATCACCCACAGGACCCGAGCCTCTCGAAGGGCTGCGCCACGTCGGGGGAGTTCGCCACGCGCCTCGGCCTGCCGGCCGTGCCCGCGATCGCCGAGCGCATCGGGCTCGAGCGGGACCTTGCATTGGCGGAGGCGACCGGCGCGCGCTACCATGCGGACGTGCTGTCGACCGGTGGCGCCCTGCCCGCGCTCGCCCGCGCGAAGGACCAGGGCCTGAAGGTGAGCGCGGGAACCAGCATCCACCACCTCACGCTCAACGAGTTCGACATCGGCCCCTATCGGAGCTTCTTCAAGCTCGCCCCGCCGCTCCGATCGGAGGAGGACCGGCGGGCGACCGTCGAGGCGCTGGCCTCGGGGCTGATCGATATCGTCGTCTCGGGCCATGCGCCCTGGGACGCGGAGGCGAAGCGGCTGCCATTCGAGGAGGCGGCGGCGGGGGCCGTGGGGCTGGAGACCTTCCTGCCGGCGATGATGCGGCTGGTGCAGGCAGGAGAACTGAGCATGCTGCGCTTCCTCGAGGTGGCCTCGCTTGCACCGGCGCGCCTGCTCGGCCTGCACGGCG
>JBCBHB010000044.1:0-9797 GCA_038526025.1 Pseudomonadota bacterium | reverse complement strand
GCTTCTCCTACAAGGGCAAGCAGATCCTGCATTACATGGGCACCAGCACCTTCAGCGAGTACACGGTGCTGCCCGAGATCTCGGTGGCGAAGATCACCAAGGAAGCCCCTCTCTCGAAGGCCTCTGTTATGGGCTGCGCGGTGCCCACCGGCATCGGCGCCGTACGCAACACGGCCAAGGTCGAGAAGGGTGCCACGGTCGCGGTCTTCGGGCTCGGCGCCGTTGGCATGGCGGTGATCCAGGGCGCGGTGCTCAATGGCGCGTCGCGCATCATCGGGATCGACATCAACACCGCGAAGTTCCCGCTGGCAATGGCCTTGGGCGCCACGGAGTGCATCAACCCGAAGGACCATGCCGACCCCATCCAGAACGTGCTGGTCGAGATGACGGATGGCGGGCTCGACTACACCTTCGAGGCGGTCGGCAACGTGGAGCTCATGCGCTCCGCACTCGAGGCCTGTCACAAGGGCTGGGGCGAGTGCACGGTGATCGGCGTGGCCGGCGCGGGCCAGGAGATTGCCACCCGTCCCTTCCAGCTCGTCACCGGCCGCGTCTGGCGCGGCACGGCATTCGGCGGCGTGCTCGGCCGGAGCCAGCTGCCGGGCATGGTCGATGAGTGGCTGCGGGGTGACTTCAGCGTCGACCCCTACATCACGCACCATATGACACACGGCCAGATCAACACCGCCTTCGATCTGCTGAAGGAGGGCAAGTCGATCCGCTCCGTGATCCACTTCCAGCCAGGTGATACGATGACCGTGAACAACCTGCCCGGCGAGTTCGTCCCCGAGTAAGCGGAAAGCGGCATAACTGAGAGGGGCGCACGCAGCGTGGCGCCCCTCTCAATGCCCCGGCCGCGCGAGAGAACGGAAGACTGACCGCATGAACGCGGATGAACGGCGCCGGATCCCGGTCACCATCCTCACGGGCTTCCTGGGCGCGGGCAAGACAACGCTCTTGAACCGGCTGATCGGAAGCCCCGGCTTCGGCGACACCGCTGTCATCGTCAACGAGTTCGGCGAGGCGGGGGTCGACGGTGCGCTGGTTGCACAGGCGGATGAGCGCGCCTTCGCAATGTCCGTCGGTTGCCTCTGCTGCACGGTCTCGGGCGATGTCCGCCTTACTCTCCTGAAGCTGCTGGAAGCAGCCGAGAACGGCACGGGTCCAGCCTTCGACCGCGTGGTGATCGAAACCACCGGCATCGCCGATCCGCTCCCCCTGCTGCAGACCTTCATGACCAACGACTACATGCTCAGCCGCTTCACGCTGAACGGCGTCGTAACACTTGTGGATGCGGTGAACGGCGCCGACGCGATCGAGCGCTTTCCCGAGGCACGACGCCAGGTGGCCGTGGCGGATCTCCTGCTGCTCACCAAGGTCGATCTCGCGAGCGATCCGTCATCGGGCTGCGATATCGAGGCGCTCGCCGGCGCCCTCAAGCGCGCCAACCCGAACGCCTCGTTGCTTCCAGGCGCCGAGGCGACGGCGGCGCTGGTCTTCTCGCGCGCGGCCTTCGACCCGTCGGGCAAGCCACCCGATGTCCGCGAATGGCTGCAGTTTGAGACGGGTGGCACGGGCCCCCACCACCACCACCACCACCATCACGACGTGAACCGGCATAGCGATACCGCAACGGCGTTCTGCTTCACCGCCGTTGCGCCGGTAGACCCGGCAGCACTCGAGAACGCCGTGGCCGCGCTGCAGGCCTCGTTCGGCAAGGAGTTGCTGCGGGTGAAGGGCCTCGTCGAGCTAGACGGCTACCCGGCCTCGCCCCGTGTCCTCCACGTGGTCGGCCATGTCACGAGCCCCCCGCGCCTGCTCGATGGCTGGCCCGGCGGGGTGGACGCGACCCGTCTGGTCATGATCGTCGCCGGGCCCGGGCGTTCGGGCGCGCCGATCATGCTCCAACGGTTCGTCCCGCAGCTCCTCGCCTACAGCAGCCGGCAACAAGCGAGCGCCTGAACCGCCGTAGCGGCCGTCGTCAGACCTTCGCTAGACCTGTGAGATGGGCGATGTTCTTGGCGAAGATGCGCACATGGGCAAGCGGGCGGGCCTTCACCAGCTCCTTGTTCATGTAGGCATCGAAGGTGAGCTCCTGGATGTCCACATCCCGGCAGAGATGGACGAAGCGCTCGCGCCGCTCATCCGTGCCGTACCAGTAGTCCTGCATCTTGCCGAGGATCCAGAAGACGCCGCCATGGGCGCGCATGTAGCGCTTGCGGGCACGCCCCAGCGCCCGGGCGCGGGCCTTCTCCGTACGGGCAGCCAGCGCTTCCGAAGCGGCGGCGGCGGCGATGCGTCCGCCATACATCGCGTAGAAGATGCCCTCGCCCGAGGAGGGGGCGACGACGCCGGCAGCGTCGCCCGCCAAAATCACGTCGCGCCCGTTGTCCCAACGCGGCAGGGGCTTCAGCGGAATGGGCGCGCCCTCCCGCCGGATCGTCGGCGCGTCCTTGAGGCCCGCCATCTCGCGCAACCGGGCGGTCGCGTCCTTCACGCCGAAGGACGGTGTCTCGGTGCCCATCCCCACACTCGTGCTCGAACCATGCGGGAACACCCAGCCATAGAAGTCCGGGCTGATCCGGCCGTCGTAGTACACGTCGCACCGGTCCGCCTCGAAATCCGCCGCAGGGTCGGCCGGGCTCTCAACGATCTCATGATAGGCGATGACCGTGCGCAGCGCCTCGGCCGCGTCCGGCAGCTCCTGCTCCGCCACGCTCGAGCGCGCGCCATCCGCGCCGATCACCATGCGTGCGGGCAGGCTTTCCAACGCCCCGTCATGCCCCGCGGCCTTGGGCCGGTAGAGCACGCGGGCGAGACCATCCTCGCCCCGTTCGATGCGCGCATAGGTGCCCGTGTGCCGCTCCGCCCCGTTCCCGGCGGCACGCGCACGAAGCCACTCGTCGAACGCGTCCCGGTCGACCATCCCCACGAAACCGTCCTTGATGGGGATCACGACCTTCGCCCCCTTGGGCGAGATCATCCGCGCCTTCGTGATGCGCGCGACGAGGAGATCCTCGGGCAATTCGAACATGTCGATGGCGCGGGGCGGGATGGCGCCGCCGCAGGGCTTTATGCGCCCCTCCCGGTCGAGCAGCGCCACACGGAAACCGGCCCGCGCGAGATCGTCCGCCGCCGTCGCCCCCGCGGGGCCGCCGCCCACCACCACGCAGTCGTACACATCGCCTTCGGGGCGGTCGCGATCCTGGCTCAGGTCTTTGGGGCTCATATCATTCTCCCGGAACGAGGGCGCGCGGGTGGCCGGCACCGGCCAGCTGACGCCCGGCGCAGGCAGCAAGGAGGGCGGAGACGAGGAAGAGCACCGCCTCGGCGGCGAAGACGGCGCCATAGGCAGGCCCGGCATCGGTGGAAACGGCGCGGGCTATGTCCGCCGCCAGGGCGCCGAGAAAGCCGCCGAGGCCGAAGCCGATGGCCTGTGCCGCGCCCCATAGGCCGATGCGCGTTCCCTCCCGGCCCGAACCGTCCGCCGCCGGCCCGCCCTCCGCGGCCAGCGCCATCATCGCGCTGATGGCGGCCACCGCGAAGGCGCCGTTCGAGACGCCGAGGAAGAACACGTTGAGCGAGAGCGGCCAGCCGGGCCCATGCACTGCGCCGAGCGCCAGAAGGCAAAGCGCCCCGGCCGAGGCCACGCAGCCCCCGGTGCTCCAGGCCCGCAGGAAGCCGGGCCGGCCCTTGCCCCAGAGGCTCGCAACCGCGCCGGTAAGCAGCATGCCGAGGAAGACGCCGCCATGCTGCGTGCCCGCAAGCGCCGTGCTCTCGCCCGGCGTGAAGCGGAAGACATGGCCGGAGAAGGGCTCCAGAATGAGGTCCTGCGCCGAGTAGGCCAGCATCGAGACGAAGACGAAGACCGTGAAGCGCCGGGCCTGACCGTCGGCCCAGACCTCGCGCAGCGCCTTCATGAAGGCCGGCGGCTCCCGCGTCTCCACAGGCGCGGGCGCCTCGCGCTCCATGCCCCAAGTGCCGAAAAGGGCCAGCGCCATCGCAACCACCCCGATACCGGCAGCAACGGCCAGGAGGCGCGCCGGCCCGAATGGGTCGAGCAACTGGCCCGCCACACCGGCGGTCACGGCAATGCCGGCAATCATCATCAGCCAGGCCAGCGTTGCCGCCGCAGGCCGCCGGGCCGGCGCCGTCCGGGTCGCCAGCAGCGCGAGCAGGTTCGTGCCCGCCATGCCGACGCCGAGACCGATGGCGATGAAGGCGAGGACGGCGGCGGCGATGCCGGCACCGGTCATCGAACCCATCAGCACCGTGGCGCCCGCCGCCCCCAACCCGCCGCTCGCCAGAAGCGCCATGCCGCCGATGATCCAGGGCGTCCGCCGTCCGCCCCGGTCCGCGCCATAGCCCCAGCGGGGCCGGCTGAGCTGGACCGCGTAATGCAGCGCCACCAGCGCGCCGGGCAGCATCGCGGGCAGCGCAAGCTCCACCACCATCACGCGGTTGAGCGTCGACGTCGTCAGCACCACCACCGCGCCCAGCGCCAGCTGCACGCAGCCAAGGCGGAAGATGCCGAGCCAGGAGAGATGACGTGCGGCCATGGGCCTAGCCCCCCTGCCCGATGGCATGCGCCGCCAGCGCCATGCCAAGCACGTAAGGCCCGACGCCCACGCCATTGTACCAAGGCGCCCGGCCCTCGGGGTCCGCCAGCAGGCGCGGCATCATCGCGAGCTGCACGCCGAGAAGCGCCGCCACCCCCGCCGCATGCCAGCCGAAGCCCCAGGAGAGGAGGAGCGCGACCACCACCGCCTGCGGCACCGCCATCACCCAGCAGGCCAACCGCGCCGCCCGCGCCGGGCCGAGGATGACCGGGAGGGAGCGCAGGCCGTGCCGCCGATCCCCTTCTATCGCCTTGAAATCGTTAAGTGTCATGATGCCATGCGCGCCAAGCGCATAGAGCAGCGCCACCGCCCAGATCCGCGGCTCGGGCACCGCTCCCAGCATCACGGCCGCGCCCGTGATCCAGGGCAGCCCCTCATAGGCAAGCCCCGTCGCCGCGCAGCCGAGCCACCCGTTCGCCTTCAGCCGCAGCGGCGGGGCGGAGTAGATCCAGGCCAACACCGCCGCCACCACCGTGGCTACGAAGGCATGGATCCCGAGCGCGGCGCCAAGCGCCAGACCGATCAGCGTCCACACCACCGCGATCCAGAAGCCCCAGGTGCCGGGGATGCGGCCGGACGGGATCGGCCGGTTCGGCTCGTTCACCGCGTCCACATGCCGGTCATACCAGTCGTTCGCCGCCTGGCTCATGGCGCAAACCACCGGCCCTGCCAGGATCACGCCCCCGACGAGCAGGTGCCACCGCTCCCCGAGTGCGATGCCCGAGGAGAGCACCCCGCAGCCGAAGGCCCACATGGGCGGGAACCAGGTAACGGGCTTCAGAAGTTCCAGCACCGCCGCCGGCTTGGGCCAGCCCGTGGGCGGCGACAGATCTGCCCCGCGCTGCAGAGGTTGCCGCGGATCGTCGAACCGTGGGGGAGCGCGCCGCGCCTTGGCTGATATGACGCTATTGACTGGCATGACTGTCAATCAAACTAGACAGTCAGGCAGAGTCGCGAAAGTCCGAAGTTGCAACCTGCGCGCGCGGCGCGTGTCAGTCCGCCGCGTCGGCATCCTCCCCTTCGCCAAGCTCGCGCAGCCCGTAGCGGCGGAGCTTCACGTAGAGAGACTGGCGCGAGAGGCCCAGCATCTCGGCGGCGGAGGCGCGGTTGTCCCCGGTCATCTCGAGCGCGGCCTCGATATACATCTTCTCGATCATATCCGTGGTCTGGCGCACCAGGTCCTTGAGCGAGACGCGGCCGACAAGTTCGCCGAGCTGCTCGGCGGACTGGGGCATCACGGCCGCTTCCGGCCCGGCCGCGCCGAAGCGGCGGCGCAGGTCCCGCATGCTGAAGGCATAGGTCGGATTGGCGCCCGGCGTCGCGCAGGCGGAGATTTCCACCTCCGTCTCGCTGCCATAGTCGCCGCGCAGCGTGGTCGCGAAGAGCCTGACCGACCCATGTTCGCGCAGGTTGGAGAGAAGCACCCGCAGGTCCACACCCGGGCGACCCAGCCAACGGTCGAGCGTATCGCCGCGCACCTGATCCTCCGTCGGCACCTCGGCGAGTTCGAGGAAGGCCGGGTTGCAGGACATCACCGTGCCGTCCGGCTCGGTCAGCACCAGCGCATCGGGCTGGGCGGCAGCCACGGCCGCATAGTCCGGCCCACGCTCCGCCGCCTGGGCCATGCCGCCGTCGAGCCGCAGAAGCCGCACAAGGAACACCCACGCGCTCTCCTGCCGAAGAAGCGAGGCGGAAACCTTCCAGCGCCCGCTATCGGGCATCAGCTTCACCTCGGCCTCGTCCGCCCGGCCTGTGGCGCGCACGGTGGCCAGCAGCCGGTCGATCTCCTGGCTCGCCTCGTCCGCCACGCATTGCGCGAAGGCACGGCCGACGATCCCGCGCGTGCCGCTGTCGAACATCCGCAGCGCCGCGCGGTTCGCCTCCAGCACCTTGTCCGTCGCCCCGTCGATCACCAGCAGCGGCTCGTCCGAAAGCTGGAAGAGCAGGCGATAGCGTGTCTCAAGGTGCCGCAGGCGCGTATAGTCCCGCTCCAGCTTCTGCTGCGCTTCGATCAGCCGCTGCTGCAGCGAGGAGATGGTGCGCAAATCGCGCCCAAACGCCACCAGCCGCTGCTCGAAGCCCACGCGCAGGCAGGAATAGAGCACCGGCACATCCGTGCCCGTCGCCGTGGGATGGTTGACCTGCCGCCAGCGCGTGCGCTCGGAGTTCATCGCCTCCTTCATCAGCGCCTCGATCTTCGGGCGGCTCTCGGAGGTCACCGTGTCGATCCAGCGCCGGCCGAGCCACTGCTCATGGCCGGTGAGCGCGAACTCGCGGTGGTCCACCGCAAGGTCCCGGATCATCCCATCTGCGTCCACAACAAGCGCAATGTCGGCCGCCGTCGCAATCAGGCGCGCGGCCGCCTCAGCGTTGAGGTTCCCCAGAGACTCCTGGGGTGCAGCGAAGTTCTTCAAGACGCGTCCCTTTCGACGACATCGACATCGCAGTTCCCCGATTCTAGGTCAGTCCTCCTGCCGGAAACCAGTCGTCACGCCGGTTTTCCGTCGTCCTGCGCCAACCTTGTCTCTTTCAAGATACGCGATGCTTCGACAAGCGCGGTTTCCGCGTCGAGACCGATAGCATCTGCACCAACCCGGGTCCCAGTTTCCGGATGGCGCAGGATGGCCGCCCCGCCCACGAGCAATCGCAGGCGCGGGTTCGTGCTGAGCCGGCGCGCAGACTTCATCAGCGCCGGCAGCGTGGAGAGGTGCCGGTCTGTCGCGACCGACAGAGCGAGCACGTCGAAATGCTGAGCCGTAACCTGGGCGAGGAGGGCAGGCGCCGCCCCGCCGACAGACCGTGTGACCTCCCAGCCGGCACGCTCGAACGCGTCCCGCAGAACCGAGAGACCAAAGACATGCTGCTCCCCCGGCGCGTTCGCCAGCATCACGGTCGGCCGAGCCGGAGGGGTGGGCACCAGACGCGGCGGCGCCAGCTGCCGGATCTCGCGGAGAAGCGCCTCCAGCAAGTCGACCCCGCAGGTGACGGCGACGAAATCGCAGGCGTCGTCCTCCCAGCCGCGGCCGAGGGCGCGCGCAACCTCGCCCAGCAGGTCCTCGCTCAGGACCTCGGGCCGCATGCCGGCCTGCACGCAGCGCGTTACCAGCGCGATCGCGCCCTCTCGCTCGCCACGCAGGGCGTAGCGGAGAAGCATGTCACGCAGCGCATCGTCGGGCACGGGCGCGTCGCGGCGCGCTTGTTCTACCAAGCTCGGGATAACGCGCTCCGAGAGGGCCGCACGCAGCTTGTGCATCGCGCCGGCTTCCGCCTCGCGCGCCACATCTGCGGTCCTGTTGCCGGCATTGCCGGTCATCGCGTTCCTCCAGGCCCAGCGCCGTCGAACGCTGCCTCAATGGTCCCGGCCCGCACGCTCGCGCGTTATGGAAACCGGTCTCAAAAGGGCAGTCCGTCCGCAAGCGTCAACTCATGCTTACCCCTTCAAAGCGAGTCGAGCAATGTAAGCTGCAAGATTCGTCCCAAATAACGGTATCGAGCCAGCATATTATTCTTCAAAAACGTTGAATTCAGACTGATTGGCGACCCTCGGCCAGTTTCTGATACATATGAAACCGTAAACTGAGATTGACACTGCCGCTGTCAGCCGCTTAGCCTCCGGTCACGAGTAAGCCCGTCAGAGGCCCGAGGATGCGCACCAGCCGAGCGACAAGCCCTTCCCCCCAAAGGGCCCGCCAAAGGGCGGCAAGACCCCTCTATACGCCCGAGGAGCGTCGGCGCCGGGACGAGACCGCGTGGACCACCGTGCAGGGCGTCCTCGCGCCGCTGCAGTTCGTGGTGTTCCTGGTAAGCCTCGCGCTCGTCCTCCGCTTTCTCCTCACCGGCGAGGGCGAAGGGCTTGCGGCAGGCTCGATCGTGCTGAAGACGCTTGTGCTCTACACCATCATGGTCACCGGTGCGATCTGGGAGAAAGTCGTGTTCGGCCAGTATCTTCTGGCGCCGTCCTTCTTCTGGGAGGACATGGTGAGCTTCGCGGTGATCGCGCTCCACACCGCCTATCTCGTGATGCTCCTCGGCGGCTACGGCAGCGCTGGCGAACAGATGGCCGTCGCCCTCGCCGCCTACGCCCTCTACGTCATCAACGCCGCACAGTTCCTGCTGAAGCTGCGGCGCGCGCGCCTCGACGCCGCCACCCCCGCCTTGGCGAGCGCTGCCTGATGGCGCCGGACGATCATATCCGCCCCGCCGTGCCCGCGCTGGCCGGCCGCCGGGTTCTGCGCGAGCAGGGTCAGCGGGAGGTGTTCTGCGGGCTCACCGGTATCATCTGGCTCCATCGCAAGATCCAGGACGCCTTCTTCCTCGTCGTCGGTTCGCGCACCTGCGCCCATCTCCTGCAGTCGGCCGCGGGGGTGATGATCTTCGCCGAGCCGCGCTTCGCCACCGCGATCATCGACGACCGGGACCTCGCGGGCCTCGCGGACGCAAATGACGAACTCGACCGGGTCGTGGGCGAGCTGCTCGAGCGGCGGCCGGACATCAAGCTCCTCTTCCTCGTCGGCTCCTGCCCCTCGGAGGTGATCAAGCTCGATCTCAGCCGCGCAGCCGAGCGCCTGGGCGCGGTGCACCACCCCCGCTGCCGCGTGCTCAACTACTCGGGCAGCGGCATCGAGACGACTTTCACCGAGGGTGAGGACAGCTGCCTCGCCGCCCTTGTCCCCGAGCTGCCGGAGACCGATGCACCGGGCCTCCTCGTCGCCGGCGCGCTGGCGGAAGTGGTGGAGGACCAGTTCGCCCGCCTCTTCGCCGAGCTCGACATTCCCGTAAGCTTCCTGCCGCCCCGCCGCGCGGGCAACCTGCCGGCCGTGGGGCGCAACACGAAAATCCTGCTGGCCCAGCCCTTTCTGCCCGAGACCTGCCGCCGCCTCGAAGCGCGCGGGGCCGAGCTTCTCGAGGCGCCCTACCCGCTCGGCGCGGAGGGTACCACCGCCTGGCTGCACGCGGCCGCCAAGGCGTTCCGCATTCCCGAGCCACGCTTCACCGCGGTGACCGACGCGCCCCGCGCCCGGGCTGAAGCCGCCGTGGCCCGCCGGGCAGCGGATCTTGCCGGGCGGCGCGTCTTCTTCTTCCCGGACAGCCAGCTCGAACTGCCGCTTGCCCGCTTCCTCTCGCGCGAGGCCGGGATGACGCCGGTCGAGGTCGGCATGCCCTACCTCCACGCCCGCC
>JBCBHB010000043.1:0-9909 GCA_038526025.1 Pseudomonadota bacterium | reverse complement strand
GTGAAGCCCACATCCTCGACGAAGTGCTGCGACTGGTTCAGCTGTGCGGATAGCGAAATCTCGGTCGTCGAGAAGTCGAGCGAGTCGTACTCGATGCAGTTCGAGTAGCTGTGGTGAGAGTTGATATTGTACTCGGCAGCCATCCAAGCGGGCAGGTTCACCTGGCTCGAATAGGGCACGATCGAGATGAGCGTGCGGTCCTGCGTATCGGCGGTGAGAACGGTGGTCACGAAGTCCTTCGCCGCTGTCTTGAGGTCGTCGAGCTTGGTGTTGCCCACGACCGCGGTCGACGGATCGGTCATCGAGGCGGAGACATCGAGCACGAGCACGATTTCGGTAAAGCCGACGGCCTGGGATGCGCCGGCACCGGTGGCGACCGAGAGGTTGTCGGTATCCATCGCGCGGAGGAAGATGGTCTCCATGTCGAGATCGGCGCTTGCGGTGATGGAGCGGCCGGCGGTCGTGTCCGGCTCGTCCACGACAAGCGTGTAGCTCCGGCTGTCGTCGATCCGCGAGGACATGTACTCGCTGATCATGGTGCGCGCCGTGGCAGCATCCGGCACGTCCTGCGAGAGATCGGCCGCGGCAAGCACACCACGGTCGAGCGCGTTCTGAAGATCTGCGCGCTGGGTCTCATGCCGCATGAGATCGACGCTGAGACCGGCGAGAACAAAGAGCGGAATGAACATGACGACCACCAACATGATGATCGCGCCGCGGTCGTCACGAACGAAGGCGCTGTGCTGCCGGGAGACGCGGGCAACGATAGAAGCAAGTGAAACATGGGCGCGGGGGGAACCAAGCATCTCTTCACCTCAGTCTTTTTGATTTCGTGAGGTTCAGATGCAGGGCCGCGTCGGCGTTAACATGGTAGAAACTGTGAAACTTATGGGCAGCGCCAATCGGCGTCATTTCGCAATGCATGCATGGTTGATGACCCTGATTGTAACAGTTTCGCGTAATGCTTGTGCGCCACGCACCAGCTTGGATCAGGTTTTCGCGAAATAGGAATTGGTCAGTGCTTCATACGCGTCCTGCGCGAAGGTTCCGAGCCAGGTGTCGTGCCAGAATTCGGTCAAATTTGATGTGACTTTGGCAAGGATTCCGAAGGATCCCGCTGCAAATCCAATTCTTCGGCGAAGATTCTAACGGAGTAGGTCCAGTTAGCCGAGCGCGGCTTTGACACGTGCGCCGGCGTCGCAGATGTCGATCCGGCCCGGATGCTGGGCACACAGATGCGTCATGACGCGTCCAAGGTCGCGGATCGAGGAAGCACCGGTCTCCGCGATCGCGGCGGCCACCGCTTTCGCGGTCTCGGACTCGTTCATCGGCTTGGGCAGGAAGCCCCTGATGATCTCGATCTCCCGGCCCTCGCGGTCCGCGAGCTCCGTGTGACCCGCTTCCTCGTAGCCGCGGATCGAGGTCTTGCGCTGCTCGACCATGCGGCAGAGGAGATCGCGCAACGCGGGCCCCTCGAGCCGGGCCGTGCCGTCCTCGATCCCCATCGCGGCCTCACGGTCGCGGATCGCCGCAATCATCAGGCGAAGCGTACAGATCTTTACGTCGTCGCCATTCTCTTGCGCTTCGGCGAGAGCGGCTTCCAAGCGTTTGGTGATGTGAGACACGAGGCCCTCTCTTCTCCATCTCGTCAGGACGCTACACGCTCCTAAACCGCGCTGCAACTGCGAGCGCATCCTGTAAGGTGCTGAATTTGTTATGCTTTTGTTGTGGTTGACCGCGCGCCGCCCTGTCCGTAGCCTCCGCCGCCGACTGCGACGTGGGGTGTAGGATTCTCTTTACACCCGATGCTTGCGCCGCCCCGTGACGTCCCCGAACCACCCTTGGTCTGCGAGGTTTCACCCATGTCTGCGCCCCAGAAAGCCACCGCCTGCATCGCCCTTGCCGACGGTACGCTGATCCGCGGCCGTGGCTTTGGGGCGGAGGGCATTGCGGTTGGCGAGCTCTGCTTCAACACGGCCATGACCGGGTATCAGGAGATCATGACCGACCCGTCCTACGACGGTCAGATCGTCACCTTCACGTTTCCTCATATAGGGAATGTGGGAACGAATGAGGAGGATGAGGAGGCGCCGCAGCCGCATGCGCGGGGCATGGTGGTGCGTCTCGACGTGACCGACCCGGTGAACTGGCGGGCGACCGGGCCTTTGGGGCACTGGATGCGGCGCCACGGCCGGATCGGTGTTGCCGGGGTGGATACGCGCCGGCTCACCCGGCTCATCCGCGAGCAGGGCATGCCGCATGTTGCCATCGCCCATGCCGAAGATGGCGAGATCGATACCGACGATCTCCTCTCCGCGGCCCGGGCCTTTGCGGGCCTCGAGGGTGCCGACCTTGCGAAGGGCGTGAGCACGGCACAGTCCTACCCATGGGCCGAGACGCGTTGGGAGTGGGGCGAAGGGTTCCGCCCCCTCGGCGAGGTGAAGGCGAAGGTCGTTGCCATCGACTACGGGGCCAAGCGGAACATCCTGCGCTCCCTCGCCTCCGCCGGATGCGAGGTCACGGTTCTGCCCGCCACGGCGACGGCGGCGGAGGTGCTGGAGCGGGGGCCCGATGGCGTTTTTCTGTCGAACGGTCCCGGCGATCCGGCAGCAACTGGCGCCTATGCGGTGCCGATGATCCAAGGCGTGCTGGAGGCGGGCAAGCCGATTTTCGGGATCTGCCTCGGCCATCAGATGCTGGCGCTCGCGCTCGGGGGGCAGACCGTGAAGATGAAGACGGGTCACCATGGCGCGAACCATCCCGTGAAGGAGCTGGCGAGCGGGAAGGTAGAGATCACCTCCATGAACCATGGCTTCGCCGTCGATGCGACGAGCCTGCCGCAGGGTGTGGTGGAGACCCATGTGAGCCTCTTCGACCGATCCAACTGCGGCATCGCGCTAGAGGGGCGTCCAGTGTTCTCCGTGCAGCAGCACCCGGAGGCGAGCCCCGGCCCGCAGGACAGCTTCTATCTCTTCGACCGGTTCGTATCGGCGATGGCCTGACGCGCGCGGGTTGCGAAACCGCACGCAAGCGTTCAGCTGACGTTAAGTCCTGTAAACGAAAACAGACGCAGTTACCTTAATGCGAGGTGTCTGCGTGTTGTGTTCTGCGTCTTCTGCCGCCTGCCCCTGTAACGCCGCCCCGAGCCTTCGGGGGCACGCGCGATGAACGCGCCGCGGGACGGGGCCGCCCATGATAGTGGCACGCCTGTGGGTCGGGAGGTGCTCGACCTTTCCGCCTTCGCGCGCGGCACGGGTGAGCGTCGCAGCTTCTTCGGGCGGCGGGGGATCTCGGCGGCTGATGGCGCGTCGCGGCCCGAGCGGCAGGTGGTCCCCGCGAAGCGTGCGCCATTGCCGGCGCCGTGGCCGGAGGCGGGCGAACGGGGCATCGGCCTCGGCGTTGCCGATCTCGAGCTCGACCCGCCCGACCCCGATCTCTTCGCCCCCGGCGCCGTTGGCGCCCTGGCCGACCCGACGCTGCTGCTCGAGTTGCGGATCCTGCCGTGGCAGCAGCTTGCGGGGCAGGTGGTCTGGGTCAGCGATGCGCTGGAGAACCTCGAGGGGCTGGCGAAGACCGCACAGGCCCATGGCCTGGCGCCCGGAGAGGCGCTCTTTGCGCAGGTCAGCACCGCCGCCTTCGAGGAGGCTTTCGCGGAGCAGTATGGCGACAGGCTGGCCCGCCGCGCCGAGAAACGGGTACGGCCGGCCGAGAGCGTCCGCGGCCTCGGTACCCTGCGGGGGCGTGCCGCGCTCCTCGCGCTCATGACGGTCGTCTGCATGCTCCTCTCCGGCGAGGCGGGCGCGGTGGCCGCCTTCTCGGTCGTGTTCGTCGTGAACACGCTGACCGGGTTGCTCAGGCTCGCTGCGTTCACCGCGGCACTACCCGGCAACGCGGTCGACGCGAAGGCGAGAAGGTTGTTGCTCGACAATGCGGACGCGATGGACTGGCCGGTGATCAGCATCCTCGTGCCCCTCTACCGCGAGGCGGAGATGGTGCCGCGTCTCCTCGCGTCGCTCGAGCGGTTGGACTATCCGCGCCACTGCCTCGAGGTCTGCCTGATCGTGGAGGAACGCGACTTTCCCACGCAGGAGGCGATCGATGCGATGCGTCTGCCGCGATGGGCACGGATGATCGTGGTGCCTGATGGCGCGCCCCGCACCAAGCCGCGCGCGCTCAACTATGCGCTCGGTTTCTGCCGCGGCCGCATCGTGGGCATTCTGGACGCGGAGGACCGGCCGGAACCGGGGCAGCTCAAGGCGGTTGCGAGCGCGCTGCGCACCCTGCCAAGGCGCATTGCCTGCGTTCAATGTCAGCTCAGCTACTTCAACGCGCGGGAGAACTGGATCACGCGCTGCTTCCAGCTCGAATACTCGATCTGGTTCGACGTTCTGCTCCGCGGCTTCGAGCGCCTGGGCCTGCCTGTGCCCCTCGGCGGCACCAGCGTCTATTTCCGCCGCGGCGCGCTCGAGGCGGTGGGCGGCTGGGACGCCCATAACGTGACCGAGGATGCCGATCTCGGGATGCGTCTCTTCCGGCGCGGATGGCGGGTCCGCGTGCTCTCGGTGCGGACGGAGGAGGAGGCGAACTGCCGGCCGCTGCCCTGGATCCGCCAGCGTTCCCGCTGGCTGAAGGGCTACCTCCTCACCTGGCTCAGCCACATCCGTCGCCCCGTGGCGCTCTGGAGAGAGATGGGGCCGCGGGGCTTTCTGGGCTTCAACGTGCTCTTTCTGGGGGCTGCCTGCAGCTACCTTGCCATGCCGCTCTTCTGGATATCGGTCATCGGCTGGCTGCTTACCGGCACGACACCCTGGGACAGCTTCGTGCCTGACTGGGCGTTCTGGCCGCTCGCCGTCTCCCTGGCCGGCGGACAGGCGCTGATGCTGGCGGCAGCGGGCCTCGCCATGTGGCGCAAGCGTGCGCTCGACCTGATGCTCTGGGTGCCGACCCTGCCATTCTACTGGACACTCGGCGCGCTGGCGGCGTGGAAGGCGGTGCTCGAGCTCTTCGTCGCCCCCTATTACTGGGACAAGACGCGCCACGGTGTCAGCCGCATGCTCCAGCCGCTGGACCGCCGGCATCGCCGCCGCCTGCATCGTGCCGGCAACGCTCCCTACCCCGAGGCACGCTTCGGGATGCGGTGAAACGTGGTGCGAGGTGGCTGAACGCCCGCCAGGGCGCCCGTGTGCTTGTCAATTCCGTGAAGTGATCTCCCGCACCCTCGCCCCGTGGCGGGGGCGCGCCATTTTTCTGCGGACAAGCCGCCCAAGCGACGGCGAATGAGCGAACCAGGGAGAGCTTCCGATGACTGAGACCGTCAACACCGCCCGCCGCGGCCTGATGCTGGGCGCCGCCGCGCTGCCGCTGGCCGGCGGCATGCTGGCCGGCGCCGCCGGCGCTGCCGTCCCGGCGCCGCAGGGCGTGCTCCGCCCGGGAGCCTATCGCTTCAAGGTCGGCGCCTTCGAGGTTACCTCGATCCTGGATGGCGCGGTGCAGCTCGACGGGCCCCACCCGATCTTCGGCCAGAACGTGACGCAGGAGGACGTGGCCTCGCTCGCGGCGGAGAACTTCCTGCCGCCGACCCGCATGGAGATCCCCTTCACCGTCACGCTCGTGAACACCGGCAGCGAGCTCATCCTGTTCGACACGGGCAATGGCGATAACGGCCGCCGCCCCGCAGCGGGCAGGCTGGTCGACACGCTGGGTACGCTCGGAATCCAGCCCGGCGACATCACGCATGTCGTGATCACCCATTTCCACGGCGACCACATCAGCGGGCTCACGGAAGACGGCGCGCCGACCTTCCCGAACGCCGCCTATATCTTCGGCGCTGCGGAGTACGACTTCTGGTCGAACGAGGATCTGCTGTTCGACGAGGCGATGCAGAGCCGGGCGCAGCTGGTGCAGGACAAGGTGGTGCCCTTTGCCGAGCAGGCGACGATGATCCATCCGGGGGATGCCGTGCGCTCCGGTATCGAGGCGGTCGACAATTTCGGGCATACGCCCGGGCACATGGCCTACCACCTCGAGAGCGAGGGGTCGCGGCTGATGATCACGGCGGACTCGGCCAATCACTACGTGATGAGCCTCCAGCGGCCGGACTGGCATGTGCGCTTCGACATGGACAAGGAGAAGGCGGCGGTTGCGCGCAAGAGCCTCTTCGGCATGATCGCGGCGGACAAGATCCCGTTCATCGGCTACCACATGCCGCCGCCTGCCGTGGGCTATGTGGAGCCGCTGGGCGAAGGCTTCCGCTTCGTGCCCGCGAGCTACCAGCTCAACCTCTGAGACTGCCCCCAGGGGACTTTGGCGCCCGCCTGCGCGATGCGCGGGCGGGCGTTTTCGTTGCTGTCAGGGCTTCGCGGCGCGCAGCACCGGGTAGTACTGCGTGAAGACGAAGTCGTCGGCAGCGTTCGCTTCGTGGCAGAAGTTGCAGCTATCGGTCGGGAAGGCCTCCGCGGTCTCGGCATAGGGCTCCGGCTGGTGGCCGAAGGAGAAATACGCCCAGTTGCCCGGCTCGTCCGCGTAGCGCGAGGCGTCCTTCACCTTGAGCTCGAGGCCCGAGAACTCGCCCTGGAAGTAGCCCTGGCCCGAGGTCTGCAGGCAGGAGCCGTTGTCCGGATCGGGCTCGCAGTCGTCCGCAGCGCGCAGGAGCGTGAGTTCCTTGGCGAACTGTGTCCCGTCCGCCCATTCGCCCGTGCGCTGCCAGTGGGCAAAGGCCGAGGGCTCGATATAGACGTTGTGATACTCCGGGAACGCGGCCTCGCCGCCGTTGAGGGCGTTCGGCGTGAGCGGTGCGCCGACGAACACCCAGGCCCGCCAATTCTCCGGCCGGTTCACACTGCCGTCGTCGTTGAACGAAGCGCGGTTGATCTCCTGCGCGATGGCGAGTGCGGGCAGAGCGAGCGGAACAAGTGCTAGCAGAGCAAGGCGGCGGGGCGTATTCATGCTTTCTGTCCTTCAGGTGGGGTTGGCTGTGAAGCGGAGCATGCAGATGCGCGATAAAACTCAGAACTACTAAGTATCTATCGCGCCCATAGGTGCTGTTTATGGAGGAAATACGGTGGAGTTCTATCAGATTCGCTACTTTCTTGCGGCGGCCGATCAGCTCAACTTCACGAAAGCGGCGGAGATCTGTGCAGTTTCGCAGCCGGCCTTGACAGTTGCGATCCGCAAGCTGGAGGAGGAGCTCGGCGGGCCGCTCTTCCTGCGGGAGCACGGGCGCGTGACGCTGACGGAATTCGGCCGGACGATGCGAACCCACCTGGCGCGGATCGACGAGATGCGCGCGCGGGCCGAACGCACGGCGCGCGAGATGCTCGAAGAGGGCGGGGAAGAGATCAATCTCGGCATCTACAGCACCATCGGCCCCTCCTTCGTGGGGCGGGGGCTGACTGCCTTTCAGGCGTCGGAGCCGGGCACGCGGCTGGTGCTCTACGACTGCTGGGGGCCGCGCGCCTACGACCTGCTGCTCTCGGGCGCCTTCGATGCTGCCATCGTGGCGCGCCATGCGCCGCTGCCGCCTCGGATCAGGGCCCGGCGGCTCTATGAGGAGCCCATGGTGCTGGCGATGGCGACGGACCACCCGCTGGCGTCGCGCGAGCGCATCACGGTCGAGGACCTGCAGGGTGCCGTCTATGTCGACCGGCTTCGCTGCGAGTTCCGCGCGGAGATCCAGGCCATGCTGGAACGCCGTGGGATCCGGCTTGAGAAGATGTTGCGCAGCGAACCGGAGGACTGGGCGCAGGCCGCCGTGGCCGCCGGGGAGGGGGTGACGGTCACCCCGCGCGACCTCGTATGGACGCCGGGGATCGTGACGCGTGCCATCGAAGGGGTGGACTATAGCCGGGTGATCGAGGTGACGACGGTGGATGGCCGCGCGATACCCGCCGCCGCACAGCGGCTGGTGGAGCAGCTCGGCGACATGGATTGGGGCGCGCCGCCGCTGGCGGAGGCCGGGGACTGAAGGCGGCTAGTCGCGCCGGGACGCTTGGCGGGGCGCGCGGCTTGGCGTAGAGCGCGCGCATGGACCAGGACACGACAACACGCGCCCGCGCGCCCCGCATCGGCATGGTGAGCCTCGGCTGCCCGAAGGCGCTGGTGGACAGCGAGCGCATCCTCACGGCGCTGAGGGCGGACGGCTACGAGATCGCGCCTGATTACGCAGGGTCGGACGCGGTGATCGTGAACACCTGCGGCTTCCTCGACAGCGCGAAGGCGGAGAGCCTGGAGGCCATCGGCGAGGCGCTGAGCGAGAACGGCAAGGTGATCGTGACCGGCTGCCTCGGCGCCGACGCAGCCTATGTGAAGGGGGCCCATCCAAGTGTGCTCGCAGTCACCGGCCCGCAGCAATACGAGCAGGTCGTGGAGGCCGTGCACGAAGCCGCCCCGCCGCGGCGCGATCCGTTCCTCGACCTCGTGCCGCCGCCGGCGGAAGGGGAGGGGCTGCGGCTCACCCCCCGGCACTACGCCTATGTGAAGATCAGTGAGGGCTGCAATCACGCCTGCAAGTTCTGCATCATCCCCTCGATGCGGGGTCGTCTCGCCTCCCGCCCCGCCGCGGCGGTGCTGCGCGAAGGGGAGCGGCTGGTGGGGGCAGGGGTGAAAGAGCTCCTGGTCATCAGCCAGGATACCTCCGCCTACGGGCTCGACCTGCGCCATGCCACGAGCGGATGGCGGGGCGCGGAGTGGCGGGCCCATATCACCGACCTCGCGCGCGGGCTCGGCAGCCTCGGCGCCTGGGTGCGGCTCCACTACGTCTATCCTTATCCGCATGTGGACCAGCTGATCCCGCTGATGGCGGAGGGGCTGGTGCTGCCTTACCTCGACATTCCGTTCCAGCACGCGAGCCCTATGGTGCTGCGCGCGATGGCGCGGCCGGCGAACGAGGCGAGGGTGCTCGACCGGATCCGCGCCTGGCGCGGCATCTGCCCGGAGATCACGTTGCGCTCCACCTTCATCGTCGGATTTCCTGGCGAGACGGAGGAGGACTTCGCCTATCTCCTCGAGTGGCTGGAGGAAGCGCAGCTCGACCGCGTGGGATGCTTCAAATACGAGAACGTGGATGGAGCCGCCGCGAACGCGCTCGACGATCACGTGCCCGAAGCGGTGAAGGAAGAGCGCTGGCATCGCTTCATGGAGCGCGCGAGCGCCATCTCCGCGGCAAAGCTGGAGGCGAAGGTCGGGCGCGAGATCGACGTGATCGTCGACGAGATCGACGAGGAGGGCGCTGTCTGCCGTTCGAAGGGCGATGCGCCCGAGATCGACGGGAACGTGTTTCTCGAGGAGGCGGAGGGTCTCTCGACCGGCGATATCCTGACCGTGCGTGTGACGGAGGCGGATGACGCCGACCTTTGGGGCGAGCGGACGGGCTGAGCTGCGCAAATGTGTCCGGCCCCGGGCGGGGGTTGCGCGCAGGCGCGCCGCAAATAAGGTGCGCCGCAACAGAGACCGGGGCGCCGCCCCGCACAGCCACACTGAGGAGACGAGGGATGAAGAAGGTCTATTCCGATGCCGCCGCGGCGCTCGACGGTGCGCTCTTCGACGGCATGACCATCGCGGCGGGCGGCTTCGGCCTCTGCGGCATCCCCGAGAACCTGATTGCGGCCATCCGGGCGGCGGGCACGAAGGAGCTCACCATCGCCTCGAACAATGCCGGGGTGGACGATTTCGGCCTGGGCCTCCTGCTGCAGGACAAGCAGGTGAAGAAGATGATCTCCTCCTATGTGGGCGAGAACGACCTCTTCATGCAGCAGTACCTGGCCGGCGATCTGGAGATCGAGTTCAACCCGCAGGGCACGCTGGCGGAGCGCATGCGCGCGGGCGGCGCGGGCATCCCGGGCTTCTACACCAAGACCGGCGTTGGCACGCAGGTGGCCGAGGGCAAGGAGCACAAGGACTTCGACGGGGAGA
>JBCBHB010000042.1:0-9953 GCA_038526025.1 Pseudomonadota bacterium | reverse complement strand
GGACCCGCGCGAGCCGCGCCAGGTCCTGCGCCGGGACCGGTTGGCCCGCGTTCTGGTCGACATGTTCCTCAATGCGCCGGAGCGCGGAGGCTGAGAGCCGCGTCGTGTCCCGCCCCTCGTCCGCCGGGCCCAGCAATGCAGCACGGAAGATCTCAACGACGAGGGTTTGGACGAGCAGCTGGGTGTAGAGGGACGCGTCATCGCCCTCCCGCGCCACCTGATCGACGAGGCGGTGACCGAGTGCGATGGCGAGTTTGGAGTAGCGTGGCTGGTCGTTGATGCTCGAAAAACTCGTGGTGCTGCGCCGTGCCAGCTCCTCGCAGATGCTCTCGGGCAGGGTGACGTCGATGGTCCATTCACGCGGTTCGAGCGCATCCGCCGTGGGAGCACTTGCGCATGACGGTATGTTCGCCGGCTGTCGTAGCTGGACCTTGGCCTGTCCGGTCACGGTGTCGTCGAGCACGATGTGCAGCACGGATTGGCCGACCGGCAGGGCGATCACCCCGTTTTGCTTTCTCTGGGGCACGCTTTCGGCCGATGCACGGTTCAGCGCGAGAGAACCGTCGACACCGAGCGCGTGGGTCGCCGTGATCCCGCACAGCTTGTCAGAGCCGAGGCCGCTTTGGTCGAGATGTGACATGATCCGTCCCCCTTGCCTTCGTGCATGGTGAAGGCGCGCTCTCTCTTGCGCCCACCGTTATGCTTCGACACCAGATAGCTTCGAGTCGAAGGAATAAGGGTGTCGCCGGCTTGGGGCAAGACGCTTTTAGTCGAAGTAATAATTCGTGAACAGGCGCCTCTGGCGTCGGGGGCCGGGGCGGTCGCAAGGCTGAGGGTGGTGTAGGGGTTCGGCAAGCGGATGCAGGAGTTCTCTGCAATGCACGCACACAGCCGATGCGCTCTTCCATTGCTTCGACTTCAAGATATACCAGATAGGCGTCAGACCGATGATGGGGACGGACGGATGCGATGACCAACGGCTCGCCTGCCACAAGAGGACAGTCGGCTGCGATTTCCGAGCTGCTCCTGGAGCTTGGGCGCCGCGTCGACGCCGCTGCAAACGCATCTCGGCTGAAGCCCGCCCAATGGGCGGCGTTGCGCTACCTTGCACACGCGCCGGCCAGTGCGCGCACCAACAGTGCCTTCGCGCGCTACCATCATACGACCACCGGTACGGTGACGCTGACCCTCAAGGCGCTTACGGAAAAAGGGATGCTGGAGCGAAAGCCAGATCCAGACGACGGACGCGTGGTGCGCTTCGACGTGACCGAGGCGGGCCGGAAGATGCTTGAGGGGGACCCGGTCCACAGCCTGGTGGCGGCGGTGGACGCTCTCTCCCCGGCGGACCGGGCGAGACTGACCGATATTCTCACCACGCTCCTTATCGACGATCAGTGAGATCGGGCAGCCGCTTCAGGATGCCGTCACGGCGTTCAGAAACTCGTCGATCGTGAAGGGCTTCAGCAGGGCGGCGTCTGCACCATGCGCGGTTGCGAGCGGCATGCCGAGGTCCGCGCGCACCCGTCCGCCGCCGGTCATGCTCACGACCCGAAGCGACGGCATCGTCTGCTTGAGATCCCGCACAAGGCTGATGCTGTTCTCCGCCTCGATGTTCACGTCGAGCACTGCCACGTCGAGATCCGTCATTCCCTCGATCGCCGCGCGCGCCTCGCCGAGCGTTGTGGCCAGAACGACATCGTGGTTTTCGAACCGCAATGCATCGGCGAGGCTGGCCGCGAGATCCGCATCGTCGTCGAGGATAAGAACTTTCATCGTCGGCGCCCCCTCAGCCTACGGACCGCAGCGCCATGCGCATCGTCTCGCGCAACATATCGGTTACCACCGGCATTCGAGCAACCTTGGCGTTCAAGCGTGCCACTAGCGCCTGCGCCTCCTCTTCGAGGGCGGCATCGACAATGAGCACGAGCGCCGTCGATCGCCCCGGTGCTCGAAGGGCCAGTGTGAGCGCCTCCGCGCTGGTCTCCCGGTGCTTCAGCGGGCGGTAGAGCAACACATCGGCAGCCGGGGTCGGTCCCTTGTACGCCTCAAGCGCCTCCTCAGCGCTCGCGAAAGCGCGAACGTTGTAGCCAAGGACCTGCAGGATGGTGCGCAGCGTATCGCGAAGATCATGGTCCTCTTCCACCAGAACCACCGCGGCCGCGGGTTCCTCGCCTGCTGTTCCCTCGGTGTGCTCGGTTGCTCCGGCCGTGGTGGGCAGGGGCAGGGTGAGCGTCACGGTCGTGCCCTCGCCCAAAGCGCTCTCGAGCTCCACCGTCCCACCTGACCGAACCGCGAAGTCATGCACCATGCTGAGGCCGAGACCGGTGCCCTTGCCGTCGCCCTTCGTGGTGAAGAAGGGCTCGAACACACGTTCACGGAGCGTCGGGTCGATACCAACACCGGTGTCTCTCACCGCGATCCGCATCGATGCAGCATCCCGCACAACTGTCAGCAGCACAACGCCGCCCGACGGCATCGCATCTCTTGCGTTGATGACAAGGTTGAGGAGGGCGTCCTGGAGCAGGCCGGGGTCGATCACCACCTTCGGCAGATCCGCGTCGTAGCGCGTTCGCACCTCGATCGACGATGGTAGCGTACGGCGCAGCAGCTCCTCAACGTCCAGCATGAAAGCGCGCGGGTCGATCCGTTCCGGCCGCATCTCCGGCCGATGCCCGAGCGACAGGAGCTGCTGGCTCAGCTTGCGGCCACGCTGCGTTGCCCGTTCGCACCGGGCCAGCATCTCCTTGGCGGGGCCTTCGAGCAGGCCATGGCGGTTGAGCATCTCGAGATTGCTGGAGAGCACCGTGAGCAGGTTGTTGAAATCATGCGCCACCCCGCTCGTTAGCCGACCCAGCATCTCCATGTTCTGCGCACGGCGGAGCCGCTGCTCGTAGCGCTTCTGCTCCGAGATGTTGATGGAGACGCCCCTGTAGCCCTGGAACGTTCCGTCATCATCGAAGAACGGCTCACCGCTCACGCGCCACCAGCGCCGGCCACCGGTGTCGTCATGGCCTCCCGGATACTCGAAGTTGCGGATGGGCCGGCGCGCCAAGAGGTCTTCGCGGTGGAGGCGCCATAGCGGATCGGTCTCGGGATCGGCGCTCACTGTCTCCCACCGCGTCCGCCCGAGAGCCCGCTCGCGGATCGCGCCAAGGTTGGCGGAACGCGCATGCACCCAGTTGAAGCGAAGGTCCGGACCGGTTTGCCACAGCACATCGATGGTGGCGTCCGTGAACTGCTGAAGCTTCTCCGCGCTCTCCCGCGCCTGCGCTTCCGCCGCCCGCTGGGCGCGGAGGCGTTCCTGCAAGGCCCTTAGCGCGCGGCCGATCGCGCGGAACTCGGTGGGCCCGTCGTCCTGGGGCTCGATATCGTTGTCTGGGGCATCCAGCTGTTCGATCGTACCGATCAGCCGTCGCAACGGTTTCCAGACTGACAGGAGCAGAACGAGGAAGGCAATGCAGGCCGCGCCGATCATGGCCGGGATGGCCAGGTCGACCATGACCTGAATGTCCTCCGATGTATCGTCGAGCTTGGCGATCAGGCCGCTCAGATCAACACCGCCATCGGGATCGAAGTTCTCGATAAGATCGCGAAGCTTACCCTGCTGCTCCACAAAGCGCCGCTGCGCGCCCAAGGCAGGAACGAAGGACGCTTCGATTGTGTGCTCCAGGTAGCGATCGTGGAACTCGCGGAGGGTTTCTATCTCCGCCGTGAGCCGGGTTACATCGCCGCGCACCGAGAGTGCTTGAAGGCTTTGGTCGATGCTTTCCTGGGTGGTCGTCAGTCGCTCCTGCAGCGTGTTGAGACCAGCGAAATCCTGGTTGAGCACGATGCTCTGCCGGGCGTCCAAGAGGGCGATGTAAGCGCCAATTCCGGCTTCGAGCTCCAGCAGCTTCCGCCTTACCTCCAGCCGATCGTTGACGCGCTCCAGGGCGTCGACCTGGCGCTCCGTGTCGAAGGTGATGAATGCCGTTACGGCGGCAAGCCCGGCGGCGACAGCGGCGAAGAGCATGATCAGCCGTGTCGCGATGCCGATCCGCGAGACGAGAGAAACGAAGCGTCGCCACAGGCCGCTCATTCCGTCAGCAATCGGGTGAACGCCGCCTGAGCGGCAGCGGTCGCCGTGGATACATCCTGCTGACCGACAAGGACCGCATGCACCTCCGTTCCGAGGATCTCGGAGAGCGCCTGGAACTGGGGGATGCTTGGGCGCATCCAGTCCATGAGCTCACCGTCCTCCTCCAGCGCCCCGAGCAGCCGAAAGGCCGGATTCTTCGCGACGAGAGCCTGATCGGCAAGGAGCGAGGTGTGCAGGAGTGTTCCGACACCCGCCTCGAGATAGCGGCGGTTGGCGTCCTCCGAGGTGAGGCGCAGAAGCGCGCGAAGCGCGATCGGCTGCCGCTCCTCGGGAAGGTTCGCGGGCATGGCCAGCAACCAGGCTCCCAACGGCGATACTCGCGGTTTGCCCGCGGCATGGGGTGGTGCCGTCACCCCGATGCGTCCCGACTGGAAGTCGATGCCGAGCCTTTCCATGATCAGCGTCCGCCCGGTCCAGGCATAGGTCATCGCGCAGCGCCCGGCGGCGAAAGCCTCCACCCGCTCGTCCCAGGCCATCGAAAGGATATCGGGTGGCGAGATGGCGAGGAGGGCGAGCGCGTATCTGATGGCGGCCCGCATCTCAGGCGTATCGAGCGTGGCTTCGCCATCGGGCCCGAGCGGGCTGCCTCCAAAAGCCGCCAGAAGATGCAGCATGGTCTGCCCCAAAGCGGCGCCCCGCTGTGCGTTCCAGCAGATGCCCGCGCGTGCGTTCGCGCCCCCTCGATGCAACGCCTGGCCGATGCTGAGGAGCTCGTCCGTCGTCTCTGGCGGTGGCAGGCCGAGACCCTCGAGAAGCTCTGTGTCGTAGAACAGGACCTCGGCATGCGGCTGCACGGGCAGGCCCACGATGCGATCACCCACCGTGGCGCCCTTCAGGGCCGATGGCAGGAGCGACGTCAGATCGATACGCGCATCCGCCAACAGCGCGTCGAGGGGCTGGACCAGATCTGCGCCCGCAACCTCGGGCGCCCAGCCCATATCGATCGCGATCAGGTCGAAGTCCGATCGCGGCGCGAAGGCGTTCAGCAGGATACGTCGGCGGAGCTCCGTGTAGCCCGCCAGCTCGATGGACATCTCCGTACCGAGCAGCTGCTCGAAGGCCCGCTGCCGTTCCGAAAGGACCGATGCGAAGGGATCCCCGATGGACAAGATGCGGATCCGATCAGCGGCAGCCACGTCTCCCGCGCCGGCCAAGACGATAACGCTGAAGAAAAGGCGCAGTAACGCGCGCCTGAATTTCTCCAGGGGTCTAGGGCCATCAGCCATCAGGTCGGAACCGCCGCAATCATTCGTTGGGCCCAGAAATAGTCCTGCAACGCGACCGCGCCTAGTTGAAGTTCGCTACGGGATACTTTGACTTCAAGGAGTCGCTCGTGAGCCCGTTCGCGCATCCTGTGGACTTCAACCGCCCCCAGTCTTTCGCAGACCGGCGGCCACGCGTTTGCCGTCGTCGAAGGCGGCACGCCGGGCGGCAACCTCTTCCCGGCTGAGCCGCGCTGCGTTGCTGTAGCTCTCACGCCAATCCGCCGGGCCGGGCCATTGGATCGGATTCAGGGCCGTCGTCCGCGGCGCCGTCGCTGTCTCGAGGAGGTCGAGCGCCCGGGCCAGTGTGGCGTCCTGCGAGGCGGTGTCTCGCGGCAGACCCGCGGCGTTGCCGAGCGGCACATCGCTGAAGAGCAGCCGCGGCACGCCTGCATGCTCCACGATGTCACGCGCCGCACCCATGATGACCGTCGGGATCCCGGCTGTTTCCAGCGCCCGCGCGGCGAGGGAGACTGACTGATGACAGACCGGGCAGTTCGCCACGAGCACCGCCGCCTCGACGCCATCGGCGCGACAGGCCTCGAGGAGCGCCGGCGCATCCACGTCAGTCGTGGTCTTCTGGGATCGGTTGGTCGGCAAACCATACAGGCGCCGTGCGAGCCGGCCGATCCGTCCCCCAGCCGCCGCGCCCCACAGAGCCCGAAGCGGCAGGTAGGTTCCGATGTCCTCGGCCGTGGTGTGATCGCGGTCGATGGCGACATGGGAGATGCGAAGGTCGGGCATCGTGTCGGAAGGGACCGCGTAGACGGCATAGAACTTCGCGGCCGCGTTGTAGGGCGCGCCGGGTCCCTGGTCGCCCGCGTCGGCCTTGTAGGGTGCAGCGGTCGTGACCAGCCCGACCGTCAGCGAGCGCAGCGGCCCGGGGAGAGGTGCGAAAGGCACCTCGGCGTGGTGCGCCCATCGGTAGGGCGGCCCGTAGCCGAGGGCTTCGTAGTAGTTGCGTGTCCGCTCCATATACGCGATGGGCGATGGGCCCTGCGGTGCGGCCATCAGAGGATCTCGAGGGATTGGGCGCGTGTGGGCGGGGGAAAGGCGGTGTCGATCGCCGAGAGGATCTCATCCCCAAGCGTGACCGTCGCTGCATCGGCCAGGGCGTCCACATGCTCGAGCTTCGATGCCTTCGGGATCGGGCAGGCAACACCGCGTGTCAGGTGCCATGCGAAGGCAAGCGTCGCCGGCGAGAGTTCGGCACCGGCGGCGATCTGCCGGAACGCAGTGTTGCCGGCGAGGCGCCGCGGCTCGATGGGCGTGTAGGCCACACAGGCGATCCCGTGTTCAGCGAGGAGCGGCAGGAGGTCGAACTCGATCCCCCGGCGCGACGGGTTGTAGAGAACCTGATTGACGTCGACGAGCGTGTCCTCGCCCAGCGCGATCATCGACTGCATCTCGCGCATGTCGAAATTGCTGACACCGAAGGCCCGGATCTTGCCCGCCTCGATCAGGCGGCGCGCGCCCTCCAGGGTCTGCTCGAACGGCGTACTGCCCGGCCAGTGCAGCAGGTAGAGGTCCAGGTAATCCGTACCGAGCCGGCTGAGGGAGCGCTCGCAGGCCGCGACCATATCGTCCGTGCCGGCGTTGTAGGGGTAGAACTTGGAACAGAGGAACAGTGCGGTGCGGTCGACGCCTTGCAGCACGTTTCCGATCAGGGCCTCGCTGCCGCCTTCGGCGTACATCTCGGCCGTGTCGAAATGGCGGAAGCCACGCTCCAGGGCACGTCTCAGCGCGCGCTCCTCCTCACCCGCCGCGCGCGGATCCTCCCCGAGCCGCCAGGTGCCGAAGCCGGGGCAGGGCATCTCCACCCCCGAACGCAGGCGGAACGTTCTGTCCAGCAATGGTCCGGCCGTGCGTTCGTTTCCCATAAGTCAAGCGTAGCGGCTGCGGTGCGGGCGGGCAATCGAGGGCGACAGGATCGTTCCGTGAGGCTATACGCTGCCCGCATGGCCGAGACACGCCCTCTCCCGAGCCTTGGCGCCCTTCTGGCCTTCCGAGCCGCGGCGCGACATGCCCGGCTTTCGGAGGCGGCGGCGTCGCTCGGTGTTACGGAAAGCGCCGTCAGCCACCGCATCAGGCAGCTGGAGGAAGCACTCCATGTGCCGCTCTTCGACAGATCGTCCGGCCGCTTGCGGCTGACAGCGGAGGGGCAGCGGTACCTTGCCGGCATCGAGCCTGCATTGGGGCAGATCGAGGCGGCGACCGAGGCGCTCATGCCCTCGGGCGGGCGGCGCGCCGTGCGTCTCACGCTCCCGCCCTCCCTGGCGGCCACGTGGTTGATACCGCGCCTTGGCGCCTTCGAGGCCGAGCACCCGGGCATCGAGGTCCAGCTTGTGCTCACCACGCGCCTGATCGATCTCGGCCGCGACCAGGTAGACCTCGCCATCCGCTACGGGCGGGGCCCCTGGGACGGTGTCGAAGCCCGCTGGCTCTTCGATGATCTGGCGACGCCGGTTGCCGCACCGGGCTTTCTGCCCGACCCGCCGGGCGACACGCTGCCGGAGGGTATCCGCTACATCGTGAACCGCAGCATCCCGGGAGAGTGGGAGGAATGGGCCCGCGCGCGGGGCATGCCGGCGCCGCCGCTGGCAGGGGCGCTCGCGCTCGACTCCATCGAGCAGGTGCTGCAGGTGGCGGAGAGCGGGAACGGGCTCGCCATGGGCCGCTCCCCCTACATCGAGGAGCGCCTTGCCGATGGCCGCCTCGTGGCCCCGTTCGGCGGTGCGGGCCCCACCGGTGCGGGGTATCATCTCTGCCGCCCGGCCAACGCGGAGCCAACGGCGCCAGCGCGGCGTCTCGCCGCCTGGCTCGAGGGGTTGGGCGGCGGCGTGTGAGGTCGCCTGACTTGAAGAACGCTCAAGTCGCGCTGAGCACCTCTCATTTGATCGCGTGCGCCATCTTCGCCACCTCCTACGCAACAGGGCGCGTCCCGATGCGCCGAGGCACATGGAGGATCAAGCGATGAACGCGATGACCGAGACGCAGGCCACAGGCCGGACGACCGACATCACCCCGAACTTCACCTACATCGTGCCCCAGGCCGAAAAGCCGCGGTTCCTGAGCCAAGCCTACACCGGCGGCGAGGCCGAGTTCCTTTTCGATGTCGAGCAACGTGCGGTACCACTCGCCGATATGCGCCCCGAGGCCAAGCGCTTCACGCTCGACCGCGAGGGCTTTGCACTGCGGCGCGCGCCAACGAATGCCGGCGACCTCTATGACGATGCCGTTGTCGAGGGCGTCTATCGCGGCGAGATCGAGGCTCTCCTCTCGGAGGAACTCGGCGCGAGCCGTGTGGTGGTCTTCGACGCCACCCGCCGGTCCGACGGCGGCAAGGGTGCGAAGAACAGGGACGGCGCCCGCGGTGTCGCCTCGCGCATTCATGTGGATTACACCGCGAAGAGCGGACCGCAGCGGGCGCGGGATGTGCTGGGCGACGCGGAAGTCGATCGCCTGCTCGCCGAGGACAAACGCCTCGTTCAGGTGAATGTCTGGCGCCCGATCAGCGGGCCGGTGCAACGCGCGCCGCTGGCGCTGGCGGATGCGAGCACCATCGAGCCGCAGGACCTTGTTGCCACCGATCAGGTGTTCCCGGACCGGGTGGGCGAGATCTACCACCTCGCGCACAGCCCAGCCCAACGCTGGTACTGGGCGCCGGAGATGACGCGGGACGAGGTGCTGTTGATCAAGGGTTGGGATAGCCTCGAGGACGGGCGCGCGCGGTTCACGCCGCACACTGCCTTCGAGATCCCCGGTCAGGACCCCGCCGCCCCGGCGCGCGAGAGCATCGAGATCCGCACCTATGCCGTGATCGGCTGACGCAGCCGTCGCCCGGGCTCGACAAGCCCCGACCGCTCGCCGATGGTCACCGGCGGGCGGTTTCGCAAGGGAGGGCGACGTGGCGCGGACGGTGAAGCTTTCGGCCAATCTCGGCTTTCTCTGGACCGAGCTGTCCTTGCCGGACGCTGTGCGGGCCGCTGCCGCGGCCGGGTTCGAGGCGGTGGAGCTGCATTGGCCCTATGACGTTCCCGTCGATGAACTCAGCGCGGCGCTTCGCGAGACAGGATTGCCAGTGCTGGGGCTCAATACGCGCCGCGGACACACGTCGGCGGGTGAGAACGGGCTCTCAGCGCTGCCGGGGCGCGAGGCGGATGCCAGGGCCGCCATCGATGAAGCCTACGACTACGGCGCCCGCATTGGCGCGAGGGCTGTCCATGTGATGGCCGGCTTTGCGAGCGGCGACGACGCGGCCGCCACGTTCCGAGAGAACCTCGTATATGCGGCCGACCGCGCTGCGGCGCTGGGCATGGGCGTTCTCATCGAGCCGCTCAACCGACGGGACGCGCCTGGTTACTTCCTGAAAGACGCCTGGCAGGCGGCGGCGCTGATCCGCAACATTGGCCGGGACGAGATCCGCATCATGTTCGACTGCTACCACCTGCAGATCATGCAGGGCGATCTCACGACGCTCCATGCCGAGCTTGCAGCACTCGTTGGGCACATTCAGTTTGCCGCGGTGCCCAGCCGGGCTGAGCCGGACGAGG
>JBCBHB010000041.1:0-10065 GCA_038526025.1 Pseudomonadota bacterium | reverse complement strand
TCACCTGGGAGGTACATCCATGTCGTCATCGGACGCTTCGTCCGGCGAGTCGAGAGAATCACTCGACTTTTCAACGGACTACGAGATGGGTCAGGATAACATCCGACCGCTCGGCCTCGATATCCACAACCCTGTCTTCCTCATCTCGAGCATCCTGATTTTCGGCTTCGTGCTGATTTCGCTCGCCAATCAGGAGGCTTCGGCCGAATTTTTCGGCTGGCTGCGGCCCTGGCTGACCAGCACCTTCGACTGGTTCCTGGTGCTCTCGGTCAACGTCATGACGCTGTTCTGCCTGGCGCTGATCGTGTTGCCCGTAGGATCGGTGCGTATCGGCGGGAAGGACGCCAAGCCCGATTACTCCTATGCCGGCTGGATCGCGATGATGTTCGCGGCGGGCATCGGCATCGGCCTGCTGTTCTTCGGCGTGCTGGAGCCGACCTATTACAACTTCTCGGAGGGCGGAAACGCCAGCCCGCTGGGCATCGATGCCTCGCTGCCCGGGAACGAGTATATCGGCGTCGTCGGCACCATCCATCACTGGGGCCTCGAGGGTTGGGCAGTCTACGCGGTCGTCGGGCTCTGCCTCGCGATCTTCTGCTACAATCTCGGTCTGCCGCTCACGCTCCGCTCGGCGTTCTACCCGATCCTGGGTGAGAAGGTCTGGGGCTGGTGGGGTCACATGATCGACACTCTGGCTGTCTTCGCGACGCTGTTCGGTCTCACCACCTCGCTCGGCTTCGGCGCCCAGCAGGTCGCTGCAGGTCTGAACGAGGTTGCCGGCATCGAGCCGACGGATACGGTCGTCGTTCTGCTGATCATTGCCATCACCGCCGTGGCGCTCGTCTCCGTGCTTCTCGGCATGGACAAGGGCGTTAAGCGGCTTTCCGAGATCAACATGATCATGGCCGTGGCGCTCTTCATCTTCGTCATCGTCATGACCGGCGTGGTCGACGCGGCAACGCGCTACGTGAGCGTGCTCACCGACTACGTGCTCCTGCTGCCGGCGCTCTCGAACCCCTTCGGGCGTGAGGACACCAGCTTCTTCCACGGCTGGACGACCTTCTACTGGGCCTGGTGGATCGCGTGGTCGCCCTTCGTCGGCATGTTCATTGCCCGTATCTCGAAGGGCCGCACGGTGCGCGAGTTCGTGCTCTGCGCGCTCATCGCCCCGACGCTGGTTTGTGCGCTCTGGATGTCGACCTTCGGCGGTGCCGCCATCGACATGATGAACGCCGGCGGTGCCGAGGTGGTGAAGGCCAACGTGGTCGACAGCTACAAGCCCGAGATGGCGCTGTTCGGCTTCCTCCAGGAGCTGCCGCTCTACTCCATCATCGCGCCGATCAGCCTGGTTCTGATCATCATCTTCTTCGTGACGTCCTCGGACAGCGGGTCGCTGGTGATCGATACCATTACGGCGGGCGGCAAAATGGACGCGCCGGTGGTGCAGCGGATCTTCTGGTGCACGCTAGAGGGGCTGGTGGCCATCGCGCTGCTGCTCGGCGGCGGTCTCTCGGCGCTGCAAGGCGCTGCGGTGTCCACCGGCATCCCCTTCACGGTGGTCGTGCTGGTGATGTGCTACTGCCTGTGGCTCGCCCTCCGCTCGGAGCGCGCGAAGCTCTGACGGGCTGACGAGACGCCGGGGGCCGCGTGCCGGCCCTCGGCTCACCCTGCCTCAGAACCGATAGGCGAGGCCGAGGGTGATGGCGTGGACATGGCTGTCGTAGTTGATGTCCGTGGGGATCGTGGTGCCGTTGGCGCGCACATCCGTATCCAGAAAATCCCAGTAGTTGTAGGCGAAGTCGAGATCGAGGCTCTCTCCGAGCCGGTAGGTCGCGCCGAAGCCCACCACAATCCGGTCCGCATCCGGAATGCGGGGTGAGCGCGTCTCATCCACCGTCGGTGTCTCTTCCCAACCGATGCCGGCACGGAGCGTGATGGTGTCGGTCACGTCCACCTCCGTGCCCACCGAGGCGTAGATCGCGTTCTCGTTGTTCGTGATCTCGGTGCCGCCGGGCAGGTTCACGCGCACCGCATCGAAGCTGTTGAAGAAGAAGTAGCGGAAGTCGGCCATGAGCTCGACGCCCGGCCAAACCTCGCTCCGGATGCCGGCGCCGAAGATGGAAGGTACGTTGAACGTCCCCTCTGCCGTGGTGCTAAGCCCCGGTGCCGTGAAGCGCCCGTCGAGCTCGATCTCGTAGCCGCGGGCGTAGGAGAGGCCGATGGTGGTGCCCTCCGTCACATCCCAGAGCGCGCCGACCTTGACGCTGAAGCCCACATCGTCGCCCTCCAGCCGGCCGACGGGCCAGCTGTCGTCCACCGGCGCGCCAAGGCCGGAGGAGATGCTGCCATCAGCGAAGGCCGCCGTGAGGCCGAGGCCCAGGGTCACGTCGTCGATGGGGCTGTAGGAGACCATCGGCGTGGCCTCCAGCAGCTTGAACTCTGATTTGAGCGCCCGGGCGCCGGCGGGGTAGAGCGCCGCGTTGTTCGGATAGTCCGACGCCAGGCCGAACGGGGCGTTCATCGCGAAGCCGATGACCGTCTTCTCCCCCACGCGCCAGCCGAAGGAGAGAGCCGGCAGCACCGCGTCCTTCGAGGGGTCGAAGGTCACATCGTCGCCCCCGATGAAGGGGTTCGACGCCGTGCCTTTCACCTGCACCTGCAGGTAGGTGATGCTTGATGCGACCTCGCCGCGCTCGACATTGCCGAGCGCTGCCGGGTTGAACCCGATGAAGCTGACATCCGGCCCCCCAGCCGTCGCCCCCGCATAGACGCTGCCCTGCGCCTTCGCGGACCGTTCGCTGACGGCGAAGGATGCGGCGCTGGCGGTGTGGCCGGCATAGAGCGATCCCACGGCGGCGCTGCAGGCCAGCGTGGCGGCAAGTCGACGGCAGGCAGGCGGCTTGACGGTCATCGTTCGGTTGCTCCCCGCAACGGGCGTGGCTCGGTACACGCCCCAGCTTGAGACAAAGCCGTTTCGTGACACGGATGTGAATCGCCCTTCATCGCAAGCGATGCGCTTGGCCGCCGGCTGTGGGCTTGAAGACGCAACATGCCTTGCCGGCGCCATTTTTCGGCCCCATCACTGGCCGATGAATGCATTGGGCGCGGCATCTGGGGGCCGTTTCGTGCCACAACGCAACAAGTGGGGGGCAGACGGGCAGCTCGTATCGCGTTGACGGTTCGCAGGCGTCAGCGATGCCTTAGACTGCTCAGATGTTTCAGTCTGAGACGGCAGGCCGTCCGGAGGGTGTTGGCGTGAGCGACATCGCAGCATGGCTCGAGAAGCACGGCCTCGGCATGCACGTGGCAGCTTTCGAGTCCAATCACATCGAGACGGACACGCTGCGCGAGCTCACGGAAGCCGATCTGCGGGAGCTTGGCCTCTCGATCGGGCATCGCCGCAAGCTGATGCAGGTGATCCGCGCGATGGCGGAGGGGGACGACGTGGCGCCGCCGCCGCCCTCGGTGCGCGCGAACGAGACCGAGCGTCGCCAGATCACCGTGCTCTTTGCCGATGTCGTGGGCTACACCTCGCTCTCCCGCCGGCTCGATCCCGAAGAGCTGTTCGAGGCGATCAACGTCTACCAGGAAGTCTGCGGTCGCGTCGTCCGCCGCCATGGCGGCATCGTCTCGCAATATGTGGGCGATGGGCTCGTGGCCCTCTTCGGCTGGCCGATCGCATCGGAGCATGATGCGCGCAACGGTGTCCGCTCGGGCCTCGCCATCCAGTCCGAAATCGCCGGGATCGGGATGATCGGCGGCGAGCCGTTGCAGGTGCGGATTGGCGTCGCCACGGGTCTCGCGCTGGTGGGCGATCTCGGCCCCGAGGGTTCCGACGTGATGGGCGATGTGCCGAACCTTGCCGCCCGCCTGCAGGGCGTGGCTGCGCCGGGCGAGGTGGTGGTGGCGGACACGACACGCCAGCTTGTGGAGCGCGCCTTCGAATGCCGGCCGATGGACGCCGTCAGCCTCAAGGGCTTCGAAGCCGATACCGGGGCCTGGCTCGTAACGGCGGCGCGCGCCCAGCTCGAAGCCATCGGCCGCCATGGCAGCCACGACATTCCGCTCATCGGCCGCGGGGCCGAAATGAAGCGGTTGCGCGCAGGCTGGGCCGCGGCGCTCACCGGCGAGAGCGGTGTCGTTTGCATCCGGGGTGAGGCGGGCATGGGCAAGTCGCGCCTGCTCGGCGAGTTCCTAGGCGGCCTCGGCGAGGGGTCGGAGGTTCTCCGGCTCTTCGGTGCGCCCGATGCCAGCCAGTCGCCGCTCCGCCCTGTGGTCGAGCTCCTCGCCCGGCTTGCGGGGTTCCGAAGCGAAGATCCGCCCCATGCGCGCAACACCCGGCTTTCGGCGCTGCTGGACGCCCATGATCTCGATCAGGAAAGCTACACGCCGATCTTTGCGGAGGCGATGGGCTTCGGCGAGCCGGCGCCCGGCCTGTCCGCCGAGCGCCGGCGTGCCATGCTGTTCGAGGGGACGTGCCGGATCCTGGCCGGGATCGCCAGCCGGCGCCCCACCGCGATCGCCTTCGAGGACCTGCACTGGCTTGACCCTGCGACGCTGGACTTCGCAGCGCAGCTCCCGAAGGCGCTTGCCGGCACGCGGGCGCTTGTGGTGGCAACGGCCCGCCCCGAGGGGCCGATCCCCTGGGGGGAGGACGCGACGGACGTGGTCGATATCGCGCGGCTGGGCGAGGCGGACGCCGTTGCCCTTCTGCGCCATCAGACGGGTGAGGCAAGCGGGCTCGACGATGCGGCGCTGCGCCAGATCGTGGACCGCTCCGGGGGTGTGCCGCTCTACCTCGAGGAGCTGACGAAATCGGCCTCGGACGCGCCGGAGAGCCCGGTCATTCCCGTCACCCTGCAGGATGCGCTGATGGCGCGGCTCGACAGGCTCGGGGAGGCGCGGCGCATCACGCTGATGGCCGCGGTCATTGGGCGGGATTTCTCGGCCAGCCTGCTGGCGGCCGTGATGGCGCTGCCGGATACGGTGCTCGCGGCGCCGCTCTCCCGGCTGGTGGATGAAGAGATCCTGTCCTGCGAGCAGGGTGTCGGCGGGGAGGCGCCGATCTACCGGTTCCGCCACGTGCTGCTGGCCGAGGCGGCCTATGAGAGCCAGCTGCGGAGCAAGCGCCGCGCAGCACATGGCGCGGTGGCCGACGTGCTCGCCAAGCGCTTCCCGGAGGAGACAGCGGCGGCGCCTGAGCGGCTGGCGCGGCACCTTGTTGCTGCGGGCAGACCGGCGGAGGCCGTTCCGCCCTTCCGCCAGGCAGGCCTGCGGGCGCTCGGCCAGGCGCACTACCCGGAAGCCGAGCAACTGCTGGGCGCCGCCCTCGACGCGCTGGGAGAGGCGGTCGAGGAGGGCGCTTTCTCCCGCGGGGGCTCACGGCAGCTGGAACTCGAGATCCTGAGCGAGCTCGGCACGGCGCAGATTGCGCTCAAGGGCTTCGCTGCTGCCGAGGTCGGCCAGGTGTTCGAGCGCGCGGAGGAGCTTGGCCGTGCCATCGGGCCGGGCCCGGCGCTGGCGCGCGCGCTTTGGGGCGGCTGGCTCTACCACCTCGTCTCGGGCGACCTGATCCGGGCGGAGGCGCTCTCGCGCGAGCTGACGGCGCTGGGCGAGGGAGCACAGGCGGAGGTGGGAGACACGGGCCTCCTCACCGAGGCGCGCTGGGCGTTCGGGGACACGCTTTTCTGGCGTGGCCGCGTGGCGGAAGCGTCGCAGGCGCTCGATGAGAGCCTCGCCCTCTTCGACCCCGAAGCGCATGGTCAGCATGCCTTGCTCTTCGGGCAGGACCCTTGCGTGGCGGCCCATTGCTACCAGGCCTATGCGTCCTGGGCGCTGTCGGATCATGCTCGCGTCCGCTCCTCCATCGCCGCGGCGATCCGCCGGGCGGAGGAGATCAGCCACCCCTTCTCGATGGCCTGGGCGCTTTGCTTCGGGCCGTTGGTGGCCACGTGGCGGGAGGAGCCCTGGGTGGCCAAGCGCCTCTCCGCCATCGCGCTCCGCCATACGGAGCGGCAGATCGTACCCTTCTGGCAGAGTGCCATGACCATCGTCCATGGCTGGGCGCGGGCTGGCTGCGGGGAGGTGGAGGCCGGCTGCCGGATGGCGGAGGAGGGGCTCGCCTTCTACCAGGCCATCGGGTCGAAGACCGTGCAGCCCTATTTCCGCGGGCTGGTGGCAGAGTGCCTGCGTGCCGCGGGCCGGCACGACCACGCAGCCTCGATGATCGAGGAGGCCTTCGACGGAGCACGCGCTTCGGGCGAGGTCGTCTCCGAGATCTGGCTGCACATCTACGAGGCCAGGCTGAGGCGCGCCCGGGGGGCGGCGCGCGCCGATGTCGAGGCGTCGTTGGAGGAGGCCATCGCCATGGCCCGGGAAACCGGTGCCGTGGAGTTGGAGCTGACCGCTGCGGTCGAGCGCGACCGGCTAGCGGTTGAGGGGGAGGGCGTGACCTGGGTGCGCCCAGCACTCGCCCGCGCGGTCAACCCGCGCAAGAGCAGAGCCGGACGGCGGGCAATTGTGCTCGCCGCCTCGGCAGATAGCGCAGTCGCTTGAGCTTAGATCTAGCCTTGGGGGAGGCACATGAAGAAACCATTCTACGTGGACCGCGGTGGCGAGCAGGTCTACCGCGCACCGTTTCGTGCTGAGAACGTCGATTTCTGGGGATTTCTGCTGAAGGCGGACAAGGCGAAGATGCAGGCGTCGATCTGCGATCTCTGCCTCAACGGCCCGTCGAACTCGCCCGGCCGTTTCCAGATCGCGATGCCCTACGCGCTGGTCGTGTTCAACAACATGACCGCGCTCACCAGCATCGACCCGCCTTTCAACATCCGCGGCGTGTTCCCCGAGAAGGAGCACGCCATCTGGACGCTGGTGGAGGACACGGTGGCGAACCGGCTCTACTGGTTCCAGCCCTACATCTTCGTCGACAATGCCTATGCGCTCAGCATGGGCCGCGAGATCTACGGGTTCCCGAAGGCGCTGGGCTTCTTCGACCTGCCGCAGGTGGCGGAGCACCCGGCGCGCATGTCGATGGACACTGTGGTCGTGCCGAAGTTCGGCAAGGGTTTGCCGGCGTCGAAAGAGCGCCTCATCGAGGTCACGCGCATCGGTGAGGGGATCGGCGGGCTGCGCCCCGTCCGCGATGCGGTCGCGCTCGCACGCACCATCAAGGACGTGCTGAGAGAGGCCGGCGAGGACGCGGAGCTGATCCGCAACGAGCTCCACGACCTCTGGAACCTCAACGTCATGATGGTGTTCCTGAAGCAGTTCCGTGCGGCGGGAGACACGACGCGCGCGGACTACCAGGCCATCACCACCATCGACTGCAAGGCCACCAAGTTCCATGGCGGGCACATTCTGCTCTCGCCCTACACCGTGCAGATCCACGACTACGACAGCCATCCGATCCGCAAGGATCTCGGTCTGAAGGAGGGGCCGCTCAAGCCGATCGTAAGCTTCTGGTCGCGCTTCGATTTCTGGATCGGACCGGGTGCCACGCTCTGGGCGCATGGCGACGGCTGGCTTTCGGACGGTATCGGCGAGGGGGAGATGAGCTGATGGCAAAGCAGAAGATCGCAATCGTCGGCGGTGGCGTCGGCGGCATGTCCACGGCCATAGCGCTGACGAACCAGCCGGGCTGGCAGGACAAGTACGAGATCACCCTCTACCAGATGGGCTTCCGGCTCGGCGGCAAGGGGGCAAGCGGGCGCGGGCCCGACGGGCGTATCCAGGAGCACGGGCTGCACATCTGGCTCGGCTTCTACGAGAACGCCTTCCGCGCGATGAACGATGCCTTCGGCGAGCTGCAGGACGACGACCGCGTCTATCGCAGCATCGAGGAGGCCTTCGAGAGCCAGAACCTCATCGGCGTGATGGAGAATGTCGACGGGGACTGGCGCCCCTTCATCATCGACTACCCCACCGCGCCGGGCGTGCCGGGGGACGGGACGCCGAAGCATCACGATTCCGTCTGGGAGGTGATGACAGCGGCCATGCGCCTCGTGGGCCTCTGGATCGAGAAGGAGCTTGGCTTCGGGCATGAGGGCCATGAGGCGCATGCAGCGCATCTGGCCGAGGTGCCCGAGGGCCATGAGAGCCGCGGCGGGTTCCTGCATTGGCTCGTTCACCAGGCGGACGAGCTCTGGGACGATGCTGTAAACGGCATCGAAGACCTGATGCGCACGGCCGAGCGCGGCTTTCTGCAGGCGGCCTACAAGATCGCGCAGCTCATGCCGTCGGACTGGACGCATCTCGACGACCACAAGCACGGCATCTTCCTCAGCCTGCTCGAGCGGGAGCGCGACCGGCTGAAGGCCCGCTTCGAGGCCTCGGCCCGGAAGAACGACACACTCCGCCGCATGTACATGATCGTGGACCTGATGCTGGCGGCCTTCCGCGGGCTGATCGCCAACCGCCGCGAGATCAACAAGCATGGCCTTGGCGTGCTCGACGATATGGACTTCCAGGAGTTCTTCGAGAAGTACGGCTGCGACCCGATCAACTGCCAGGTCGAGCACTCCGCCCCGGTTCGCGGCTTCTACGACCTCGTCTTCGGCTACGAGAACGGGGACACGACGCGCCCGAACTTCGCCGCCGGCGTGGCGATGCGGAGCGCCATCTGCATCCTGATGCTCTACAAGCAGTCCATCTTCATGAAGATGCGGGCGGGCATGGGTGACACGATCTTCGCGCCCATGCACAAGGCCTTGGAGAAGCGCGGCGTGAAGTTCGAGTTCTTCCATGTGCTCGAGGACATGGAGCCGGCGGAGGCGGACGGGCAAAAGGTCGTCGGCAAGCTCAAGTTCCAGCGCCAGGCGACGCTCAAGGGCGACAGCTACCAGCCCTATGTGGTGGTCGACCATCTGGACTGCTGGCCACAGGCGCCGCTCGTGGATCAGCTCGTCGAGGGCGAGGAGATCCTGAAGGGACCCGATGGCGAGGGCACGGAGGGCTGGGACGGCAACTGGAAGGGCTACGATCTCGAGGACTTCTGGACCACCTGGAAGGGTGTGGGCACGGTCGAGCTTGAGCGCGGGAAGGACTTCGATCTCGTCGTGCTCGCGATCCCGCCCTCGAGCCACCCGTTCCTGGCCCAGAAGCTGATCGACCTGAACCCCGACTGGCAGAACATGGTCGAGAAGGTCGGCACTGTCCGCACCCAGGCCATGCAGCTCTGGCTGAAGGCGGATCTGCCGGGGCTCGGCTGGGATCACGGCTCCATCGTCATCGATGCGTTCCAGCAGCCGATGAACACCTGGTCGGACATGACGCATCTGATCAACCGGGAAGCCTGGCCGATCTCCGCCTCGCCCGCCTCCATCGCCTATTTCTGCGGGCCGATGGTGGGCGGCATTCCCGATCCCTCGGAGACCGGCGTGCAGAAGAAGGCGGCGGACGAGGTCTCACGCCTCGCGAACACCTGGCTCGAGAGCGCGCCCGGCGTGATCTGGCCGAAGGGGTCGACCGACGGGGCGCTCGATCTCGACACGCTGGTGCAGGGCACCTTCAAGGGTGGCGAGGGCCGGCTGAAGGGGCAGTACTGGCGCGCCAATGTGAGCCCGACGGAGCGCTATGTGATGTCGCTGAAAGGTTCGACCTCGGCCCGCCTCGGCGCGGCGGGGAGCGGTTTCGGCAACCTCTTCTTCGCCGGGGACTGGACGGATAACGGCTTCAACGCCGGCTGCGTGGAAGCTTCCGTCATGTCCGGTCTCTACTGCTCGCAGGCCATCAGCGGTGCGCCAGAGGACAAGAATATCGAGACCTACTGGTAAGTCACGACAGCCAGGCCATCACAGGGCGCGGCGCTTCTCCGTTCGGGAGGCGCCGCGCTTACGGCCCTTGGGCCGCGGACGCGCGCCGCTATATCCCGCGCATGAGCGCAAGCGACACCCTAGGGGAGCCCCGTGAGCTGACCGCGTTCTGGCGCTGGTCAGGGCGGCTCGGCTGGGTTCTGCTCGTGCTTATGCTCGGGCCCTTCGTGCTCTATTCGGCGATGCAGGGGATAGGCGGGCTGGATGGCGATCTGCCGGCGGACAACCGCATCCGGTTTAAGGAAGCGGTTGT
>JBCBHB010000040.1:0-10109 GCA_038526025.1 Pseudomonadota bacterium | reverse complement strand
CGAAGCGGGCGGCGCCGCTGCGGGCAGGCGCCCCCTGCGTACCCCAAACCCCGATCGCGCCCAGCACGTCCTCTCCCCGGCTCAGCGTCCCGTCGCTTGCCGCGGTCACGGGACCATCGCCGGGCGGCAGGACAACCGGCGCCCCGCCCGCGTCGAGCACGAGATCTCCCTCGACCGTGACCAACTGGCCGGCCGCATCGACACCGAATGCGCCGCTGCGCGTCAGGTAACGCGCGCCGTCCCCATCCTGCACCAGGAAGAACCCGGGGCCGTCGATCGCGAAGTCGAGCGTCCCGCCCGTTGGCGTCGTCTCGCCCGGCGCGGTGTTGGTGAGCGCGCTGGCCATGCGGGGCAACGAGACCGAGGCGCCACCGGACCAGGTCACGTTCTCCGAAGTAACCATCGCCTGCGCGCGAAACCCGCCGGTCCCCAGGTTGGCGATGTTGTTCGCGACGACGTCCATGCGCCGCTGCAGCACGCGCTGGGCGGCGACAAGAACCGATGGGGCGGCTTTATCCATCGTTGAGAAGCTCCTCAATGAGTGTCAGATCGCGATCGGTGATCGAGAGAAAGCGTTCGACGTCGTCCAGAAGCGCGTCGCGAGCGGCTGCTGGCGCGGGGTCACGTGCTGTCGATGATCCCGGCGCGCGCTCAGAAGCCGGGGGTTGCGTGCCTGGCGCGTGCTCGGCCGAAGCATCGGGGCTCACGGGGGCGGCGCTGCTGGGCAACGGTCGCTCAATGTCACCGCGCGGCGATGCGACCCGCGGCGCGACCCTGCCCTCCGCCTCCCCCGCATCCGCTGCGGAGACAAGCGAACGCCAGTCCGGCAAGGTGGCGGGACGACCCGGCGACGGCCGCGGAGTCGCCTCCTCTTCGACGGCGGCCGGCAACGCATCGGCGCGGTTTCGCTCGGGCGCATCGGCCGGAGCGACCACGCTCTCGCGGGCGTCGAGGCTCACGAAGCTTTCTGGCTCATAGGCCTTGAGCACCGCGACGGGGATAGGCGCCTCGGCCGTTTGACCGGCCTCGATCCGCGCGGCGACGGTCTCCAGGGCAGCCGTGCTGATCAGCCCGCGTTGATGGGCGAGCGACAGGCGCCGCAACCCTTCTGCCGGTCCGAGGACAGCGGTCGAGAGACGCACCTCCGCCAGCGCCGCCCGTTCGCCAAGCGGGCTCCCGGCCGCTTCGAGAGCGATCGAGCCGACCAGATCGATATGGGCCAGCCAACCGGCGGCGATCGGCATCTCGAGCTCCGGCTCAAGACGCTCGGCGAGGAGGATAGCCGCTGCCTGCCGGGCGCTGTGCTGTGGACCTGCGAGCGAGCGCAGCGCCTCCAGCGCCTCTGGGCGATCGCCACGGGCATAGGCCAGTTCCGCCTCGATCAACGCACGGCGTGGCAGGCGCGAGGCCGCGTCGTCCGCGGAGACCGCATGCGGTTCGATCAAGGCAAGCGCCTCCGCGGCACCGACTTCAACGAATGCGGCAGCCAGGCGGAACGCCAGTTCCTCGCGCAGGGTCTCGGGTGCTGCCAGAAAGTCGGTCGAGAAACGTGCCCAGGCATCACCCTCTGCCAGGGGCATGGGCGCAAGGCCCGCCTCGGAGGACATCTCGTGCGCAGCAGCCGCATCGGCGATGAACGCAACCGTCGCCTCGGCGAGCCGGCAATCCGAGAGCATGCCGGCAAAGACTGCGGCGCTCACCGGATCGACCGGCCGTTCCACCAGGGCATCCGCCGCGGCTGCGAGCCGCCGCAACTCTGCAGCACTTTCGGGCCCGTCCCTCGGCGCATCCTCGGCTTCCGACAGCGTTGCGAGGGCCGCAGCATCGACGAGGTCACGCCACAAGCCGCCGGGCAGTGCGTCGGTGGAGAGGCACGTGAGGGTCGGCCCGCCCTCGATGGCGCCCGGCATTGGCGCTGATGGCATCCCCTGCAAGCGTTCCACGGGGGGGCTGGGTCCTGGCGCCGCCGCCTCGCGCGTGGCCGCCTCGGCCGGATCGCCCGGGTTTCCCTGAGCGATGGCCGACGGCGCCGCGCCTGGCGTTGCTGCCCCGTCGGCAGGGATCACGACGCGGCGCGCCGCCGGGGAGCTCAGCAGATCGGCAAGGCGCTGTAACGCGGCGGCGCGATCGTCCAGCGCTTCCGCTTGCTCCGGCTCATCGGCCTGCTCCTCAGGGGACGCCGATGAGCCCACGGCCCCGGCAGGCGCCGCGAGCCTCGCCGGTGATGCAAGGGGCAAGGGCGCCTCTGCAGGCGCCACTTCCGCGCGCGCCCCCTGCGCCAGGGCGGTGCCCGGCCATACCAGGATGCATAGAACCGCCGCGCCGACGAGGTTCTGCACATGGGACGCGGCAGCCCGCCACAATCGCAAACGCCTCACGCTGCTTCTCCCGCAGCCTTCAGAGCCGCATCGAGCTGGTCGAAGCTGGGCTTCAGATGTGCCGGCAGATGCTGTCGGGCGACCTCCACGCAGAGCTGCGGGCTGTGCTTGTGCATACTCGCGACCATCGTGTCCCGGATCAGCTCGTAGAACTTTTGATCCTCCTCGATGCTCGCGCGCACACGCGCGCCCATGGGGGCGACGAAGCCATAGGCCAGGAACACGCCAAGGAACGTGCCGACGAGGGCTGCCCCGATCATCTTGCCCAGCACCTCCGGCGGCTGATCGATCGACGCCATGGTCTTGATGATGCCGAGCACCGCGGCGACGATGCCGAGCGCCGGGAGACCGTCGGCCACTGCCTGCAATGCATGCGTACTGTGCAGCGCGTTCTTGAGCCGGCCATCGAGCTGCTTCTCGAGCACTGGCTCCAGCTGGTGCGGATCGTCGTAGTTCATCATGCTGATCCGCAGCGTGTCGCAGATGATCCCCGTCGTCTCCTTGTCCGCCATGATGCGGGGATAGGCCTGGAAGATCGGGGAGGACTGCGGGTCCTCCACATGCGTGTCGAGCGCCACGGCATCGCGCCTGCCGAGCTTGATCAGGGAGAACAGGAGACAGAGCAGGTCTTCATAGTCCGAGGGCTTCCATTGCGGGCCCTTCACCACACGCTTCAGGTCCTTCAGCGTGTGTTTGATCGTGTGCATGTCGTTGGCGATACAGAACGCGCCAACCGCCGCACCGCCGATCATCATCAACTCGAAGGGCAGCGCTTGCAGGATGATGCCGATCTTTCCGCCGGCGGCCAGGTAGCCCCCGAACACCAGCGCCACGACCAGGACCATGCCGACAATGGCGATCATCGCGTGTTCCCCCCTGCAGCTGCACCAGGTTCCGCGCCAGCATGGCGGCTGGCGAGAAGAATGCTGAGGGCGTAGGCGCGCTCGGGCTCCATCGCCGCGAGGATGCCGGCTGCCGCATCGGGCGGCATCTCTGCCAGGAAGCCCGCAGCGAAGGTCGGCTCCATCGTGTTGAAGACCGCGCCGGCCTGCTTGGGCTTCATCCGGGCATAGGTTGCGGCAAGATGCGCCACGTCCTTCGCCGCCGCCCCGCGCGCCTCCGAGAGCGTGTCGGACAGATCCTCGCGCAGCGCCTTGAGCTGCTCGAGCCGCTCCGCGAGCCGGCGCTCCGCCGCCGCGAGGGCCGCCTCCCGTTCCGCAAGGGCCGCCTCGTCCGCTTCAAGCGCTGCCGCGCGTTCGTCGAGCGCCCGCGAGACGGCGCCTGCCTCCACCAGACCGGGCTCCAGCTGCTCGAGATACCCTTCGCGGGCCTCGGCAAGATCGGGCCGCTGGGCAAGCTCCGCCACCACCTCGCTCGCGCGCAGAACCGCGGAGAGAGCGAAGAACGCCGCGAGCACGGCGAGCGCTCCGGTTCGCATTTGCGGTCCCTGCATCAGAAAGCCATCCGTTCGAGACGCAGCGCACGCCCACCGGCCGCTGCCGCAGCGGGTAAGGGCAGCTCTTCCGATGGTGCGGCCTGCGGGGCGTCGTCCGCTTCGCCAGCGGCCTCCCCGGCAGTCGACCTCGTCGGATCGGCCGCTGCCGCCCTCTCATCGTCCTCGGGAGCAGCCCCGAACGAGTACTTGGCTGCGTCGGCCTCTTCGAAGGCGGCATCGAGTGCCGTTTCGCCCGGCTCCGTAGCGGCGCCCGCATCGGCCCCGGGCGCAGCGGGTTGCGCATCCGGCGTGTCGTCTCCTCCGACCACGGCGAAAGGCTCGTCCTCCTCATCCGGCGCCCGGCCCTCGGCCTCCTGCCCGGAGACGCGTGCCGCGGCCTCTTCGGCCCCGCCTGCCCGCGCCGGCGCCTCGACGGTATACAGCTTGTCGAGCAGGGCACGCGCCTCCGTCGCAGCCTCTGCCAGCTCCTCCGAAAGCTTGCGCGCCTGCGCCATTTCGCGCCGCACCCGTTCGCTCGACTGACCGGACTGATTGCGGAGCGCATCGATGCGTTCCTGCGCCGTGGTCAGCGCCACGCGGGTTTCCTCGACAGCGGTGTTGAGGGCGGTGATCTGCCCCCCGATGCCGTCCTCCGTACTGGCCAGGCGCCGCAACCGGCGGGACAGGACCGCACAGTAGATTGCAGCGGCAAGTGCCGTGGCGATCAGCAGCCCATCGGCCACAAGCTTCAATCCGAAACCGTCCATCGCGCCCTCAGTTGAGCAGGAATTCCTGGAAGAGCACGGCGCGGAGAGCGCCGGGCGGTGCATTGAATTCGAGGCGGCGCAGCAGCTGCTCCTGAAGCCGCGCCATGAGCGCAGGATGCTCGAAGTCCCGCTCGTCGACAGCGCGCAGGAAGCGTGTCAGTGCCGCGATCAGTCTCGGCGAGGCCTCGGTCACCGCCTCCTCTGTGCCGGGCTCAACCTCCAGCGTCACGGCCACGCGCAGATGCCGGGCCCGCGCCGTGGGGCCGAGGGAGATCGTCAGCCGCGGAAGCGGCACGAAGGCCGCCGGCGGTGCCTGGACCTTTGAGGCTGCAGCGGATGCCATCATGCCCTCGACCGTCTCGATCGGGCCGGGCACATGCTCCCCCACAACAGCGAAGTAAGCGCCCGCACCCAGCGCCGGCGCGAGCAGTAACGGCAACAGCATGCCGAGAAGGCCACCGCGCTTTCCGCGCCCCGCAGCCGCCCCACCGCCATCCGCAGCACCGCGCGCGCCGCTCCCCTGAGCGTCCGCCTTGCCCGCCGCCTGTTCTGCCGCCGCGTCCGCCACCTGGCTATCGCCCTCACGCCCTCTCACACCGGCCTTGCTGCCGACGACGACTGCATAGCGTCGAAGCCCTTAACCCCCCCTAAAGCCCGAACGGCGAAGACGGGGGCACACCGGAGAACCGGATTCGCGAAGGGTGGGCCACTAGGCTGATGGAAGGTCTTCTCGCCACATGGCGCGCGCTCGACCTGCGCCGCCGGATCATGCTGATCGGCGCCACCGTTCTGGCGCTGGGGGGCGTGCTGTTGATCGGGCAGCAAGCGTCGCGCCCGGGCATGGCGCTGCTCTATTCGGGGCTCGACCCCGCCGCCGCAGGCGAAGTCGTAGGCGCGCTCGAACAGATGGGGGTCCCCTATGAGCTCGCGGGGGACGCGATCCGCGTGGCCGAATCAGAGCGTGACCGGGCAAGGCTCGCCCTGGCGCGGGACGGGCTGCCCCAGCAGGGCCAGGCGGGCTACGAGCTGCTCGACACGATCTCCGGCTTCTCGACGACGACGGACATGTTCAACGCCGCCTTCTGGCGGGCGAAGGAAGGGGAACTCGCGCGCACCATTGCGGCCAGCCCCGCGGTGCGGTCGGCGAGGGTGCATATCGCGCCACCCGGCCAGCAGGGGTTTGCGCGAGAGCCGGCGCCCCCGAGCGCGAGCGTCACCGTCACCGCCTCTGGCGGGGTCCTGCCCGTCTCGGCGGCGAGCGGCTTCCGGTTCCTGGTTGCCCTTGCCGTGCCGGGCCTTTCGCCGGAGCAGGTGGCCGTGATCGACAGCCGCGCCGGCGTGATTCTCGCGCCGGGCTCCGAGACGCCGGCCGTTGCGCTGAACGGCGCCGCCGCCGCGCGCGAGGAGAAGCTACGCGCGGAGATCGAGGCCCTCCTCGCCGCCCGCGTGGGCGTTGAGAACGCGCGCGTGAGCATCAGCGTTGAGCTGGAGCGGACGGCGGAGACGCTCAGCGAACGTCGGCTCGACCCCGAAAGCCGCGTCGTGGTCTTCAGCGATACCGAGGAGATTGCGGACGAGAGCCGCGGCAGCGACCCCTCCGTCACGGTCGCGAGCAACCTTCCCGACGGGGAGGCCGCCGCGGGTGGCGAACGCAGCGCGACGCGCACGGAAAGCCGCGAACGCTCGAACTTCGACTATGATGAGACCAGGCGGGAGCGGGTGACGAGCCCCGGGGCGATCCGCCGCCTGAGCGTCGCGGTGCTCGTGGACGGCATCCGCACGGTGACGGATGACGGCACGACGGACTGGCAACCGCGCCCGCAGGAGGAGCTGGAGGCCTTGCGCGGCCTCGTGCGCGCGGCTGTGGGGTATGATGAGGCCCGCGGCGATGTCGTGACCGTGGAGAGCATGGCGTTCCAGCCGCCGCCGGAGCTGGGAACGCTGTCGGAGAGCGGCGCGGCCGAGCGCTTCTTCGAGCGGAACGCCTTCCCGATCCTTCAGGTACTGGTGCTGGCCGGCGTGGTTCTCGTCATCGTGTTCACGGTGCTCCGCCCGCTGCTCCTGCGCCCGCGTGAGCCGGAGCTGCCGCTTCTGGCCGAGGGCGAGGGCGCGGCGGCTCTCGGACTGGAGGGTGGCGCGAGCGAAGGCGCCATCGGCGAAGCCGTCGCGATCGATGGGCCCGGCGAGCCAGGCGACTTCGAGGACGGGCTCTTCAACCTGCCGGACCGCGAAACGCTCCGCGCCGCCGTCAACCAGTTCCCGGAGCAGAGCGCCACGACCCTGCGCGACTGGCTCGACCAAGGCGATGAGGATGCCGCATGACCCCGTCGCACGAAGAGTTGCGCTTGCCGAGACTGCCGGAGAAGCGCACCGGCACGGTCCATCCCGCCTCGACGCCGACACGCCCGGCGCGCCTGCCCGACTGGGTGGGGGCAGCGCCCGGGCAGGCCGACGTCTCTTCGGCACTTCCCGGCGCGCCAGCACCGCCGCCGGAAGACACACCGGAAGGCGCACCGTCTCCCGCAACACCGCCCCCCATCGCAGAGCCCGAAGCGGCGTCCGAAGCGACCGCGGCGCCGGACGATACGGCTCCCGCCCCACAGGGCGACGAGCATGAGGCCGAGCAAACCGTTCAGCCAACGGCGGCGGAAAGCAGGCGGCTCGATGCGCTGGCGGCGGAGATCCACGGCATCGGTCAACGGCTCGAGGCTTTTCGGGAGGGTGCGGAGCGACGCGCCGCCGCCTGCTTCGGCGCCGCCGCCGAGAGCTGCCTGCCGACCATGGCGCAGGCCGGGTTCGCGCAGGAGGTTGCCCATGCCTGCCTTGCCATCGCGCGAGAGGGCCGGGCGGAAACGCTGGTGCTCAGCCTCGCGCCCTCGGAGTTCCACGCCGTGGCCGCCGCGCTCGAAGCCCGCAATCCCGAGATCGGCTTCCAACTCGTCGCGGACCGCACGCTCGACGCCGGCCGGGCGCGAATCTCATGGCCACAAGGCGGCGCCAACATGGTCGCAGACCGCGTCGCCGCCGCCGCGCTTCACCTCATGAGCCAGCGCCTCGGCAAACAGGCCCCGGCCAAGGGCCTCGCCGAGCACGGCGCCAAGGCCCCCGGCCACGTCCATCAACAGGGAGAGAGACCATGACCAGCGACCCGACCGCCGGGCCCGCGCAAGCCCCGGGAACCGAACCAGGCGCTGCTGCAGCGACGCCGGAAACCGCACCGGCGGTCGACGAGGCGTTGACCGACAGTGCCTATCGCCGCGCGATCTACTCCGTGCCCATCGATGTCGTCGTGGCCGTCGGCCAGGCCCAGCCCGTGATCGGCGAGCTTCTGGCCATGCGGCGCGACACCGTGCTGCCCCTCTCGGCCCGGGTCGATGATCCGGTTCAGATCATGGTCGGCGACAGGGTGATCGCGCGCGGGGAACTTGAGGAACTTGGGGATGATGGTGGCCGCCTCGGCGTTCGGCTCACGGAAGTGGTGGATGTCAGCGACCTCTTCTAAGCCGCCGGGGCCCTTCCTGCCCGCGGCTTGCGCCTGCGCCGCGACCGTTCTGGTCCTGCATCTCTTTGCCGGACCGGCGGGCGCCCAGAGCCTGACACTCGATCTCGGCCCCGAGCCCGAGGGTGCTGCGGAAGGCACCCTCACCGGCCGTGTCATCCAGCTCTTCATGATCGTCACGGTGCTCAGCCTCGCGCCGGGGATCGCGATCATGATCACCTGCTTTCCGTTCATGATCACGGTGCTCTCCATCCTGCGCCAGGGCCTCGGCCTCCAGGCATCTCCCCCCAACATGCTACTGGTGAGCCTGGCGCTCTTTCTCACATGGTTCGTGATGGAACCTGTCTTCACCGAGGCCTGGGATACCGCCGTCGCGCCATTGCTCGACGGGCGGATGGAAGCGGAAGCGGCGATGGAGAGCGGCGCCGAACCCTTCCGGCGCTTCATGTCGGCGCGGGTCGATGCTCAGACACTGGCTGACTTGGCAGCGGTAGCCCCCGGCCGCCCGCTCGGCGAGGCGCCAACACCGGAGAGCATCGATCCCGCCGCGGCACCGCTCTCGCTCCTGGTGCCGGCCTTCATGCTCTCCGAGATCGCCCGGGCCTTCACCATCGGCTTCATGCTCTTCCTGCCCTTCGTGATCATCGACCTCGTGGTGGCGTCGATCCTCATGTCGATGGGCATGATGATGGTGCCGCCCATCGTTGTCTCCCTGCCCCTGAAGCTTGCCTTCTTCGTGGTTGCGGATGGCTGGTCGCTTGTGGCCAGCGCTCTTGTCAGGGGGTACGCATGAGCGATGATCTTAGGGCCGCGGAGGAAGCGCTCGCGGAAGCGGCGGCGCGGCGCCGCTCGCCACGCGACGGGTCCGACGGCCTCAACGGCGCCGAGAAGGCCGCCATCGTGATCGGCGCGCTTGGCACGGAAGCGGCAGGACCCATTCTGGAAATGCTGGACGAGAGCGCCCTCCGCGCGTTCACGGCCGCGATGGTGCGCCTGAGGCGCGTCGAGCCCACGGTCGTCCGGAACGTCATCGCGGAGTTCCTCGATGCGCTCCGGGAGCAGGACACGATCGTGCGCGGCGGCCTCAACCGCACCCGCGAGGTGCTCCAGCCCTATGTGAACGACGGGCTCCTCACCCGCCTCCTCGACGATATCGACAGCCCCAGCACCAGCAATGTCTGGAAAAAGCTCGGCAAGGTGAACGAGGAGGCACTGGCCGACTTCCTGGCGCGCGAGCACAGCCAGACCGCGGCGGTCATCCTCTCGAAGCTCTCCTCCGAGCACGCCGCCAAGGTGCTCAACCGCCTCGAGCCCGAGCGCGCCCGCGAGGTCGTCCTCGGCATCACCCGCACCCAGTCGCTCGACCCCAACGTGATCGAGGCCATCGGCGTCTCCGTCAGCCGGGACTTCCTGGCAACCAACATGCACGCCACACCGCGCCGCAACCCGGCCGAGCGCGTCGGCGCCATCATGAACTTCGTGACCGCCGAGACGCGGGACAACGTGCTTGGCCATTTCGAGGACATCCAGCCCGACTTCGCGGAGGAGATCCGCCGCAAGATGTTCACCTTCGACGATATCCCCAAACGCATCGCGCCGCGGGACGTGGCGATGATCGTGCGCGAGACGGAGCGGGACCAGCTGCTCCGCGCCCTGCGCCATGCCCAGGACCTGGGCTCCGAGGCAGGGGAGTTCATGCTCTCCAACATCGCCTCCCGCATCGCGGACCAGCTGCGCGGCGAGATGGCGGAGATCGACAAGGTTCGCCGCAAGGAGGGGGAACAGGCGGAGGCCGCCGTGGTCGCCGCCGTACGCGCCCTCGAGCAGCGCGGCGAACTGCGGATGCTCGCGCTCGAGGAAGACAGCTAGCGCGTTGCCCCCCGAATGCCCCCGACTGCCCCCGTATGCCCTGCCCTGCCGCGCGCCGGCCGGCCGGCGCCCGCCTCAGGGAGAGCCAACCGAAGAACACCAGTCACCCCGAGACATAGCGGAAGGCGGGGTGGGGGTGGAAAGGGGGGGGGGGGGGGGGG
>JBCBHB010000039.1:0-10139 GCA_038526025.1 Pseudomonadota bacterium | reverse complement strand
GATCGCGGAAGGGGATTGGCGTGGAGATCAGCGATACGGGCTGCCATTCGAAGCTGCCATAGGCGCCGTTGATCCGGCCAACGGCGGTCTCGATCGCTTCCTGCACCTCCGCATAGGCTTCCATGTTGCGATTGGCGCTGACGCTCACCAGCATCAGCCGCACCTCACCCCGCAGCGCCGGCCGCCGCTCCAGCAGGCGCTCATAGGCCTGCAAAAGCTCGATACCGCCCTTCGTGTAGTCCGTCCGCCCCACGGAAATGATCAGCTTCTTCCCGCCGAGCTCCTGGCGGATCGCCGCCTTCAGCTCCGCCGTCTCCTCGGCCCTGGCAAGCTCTTCGATGTAGTCGACATCGACGCCCACGGGGAAAGCCGAGAGCAGGATGCGCCGTCCCTCGTACTCTATCTCCGTGAAGGTCGTCCGCTCCGAAAGCGCCTGGCCGGAGGGCGAGAAATCCTCGGGCGTCATCTCCTCGCCCACCACGCGCACATCGAACCGGCTATGGGCGCAACTCACGAAGTTCGCCACGTAGCGGGGGATGTGAAAGCCGACGATGTCGCAGGCCAGCAGGCTCTCGACGATCTCCCGCCGCCAGGGCAGCACGTTGAACATGTCCGCCGCCGGGAACGGCGTGTGGTGGAAGAAGGCGATCTTGGCGTTCGGCTTCAGCTGGCGGAGATAGACCGGCACGAGCCACAGATTGTAGTCGTGCACCCAGATGACGCTGTCGTCGTCCGCCTCCCGCGCCGCCGCCTCCGCGAAGGCCCAGTTCACTTCCCGGAAGGTCGGCCAGTCGACGGGATCGTAGTTGTAGCGGTCCTTGAAGGAATGGAGGATCGGCCAGATCGCCTCCTTCGAGGTGACGTGGTAAAAGCTCGAGACCTGCTCCCTGGTCAGGGCGAGGCGGCTGACGGTGTATTTGCCGTAGCTGTCCTCGATCTCGATCACGCGCTCGAAATCAGGCTCGTTCGGATCGTCGGCGTATTTCCATGCGACCCAGGCGCCCGCGTCGTGGCGGCCGAAGAAGCTCTTGAGCGTGGGCACGATGCCGTTGGGGCTCTTGTTCTCCTTCCGGACGAGCTTCCCGTCCTCGATCACCTCCTCATAGGGCTGGCGGTGATAGACGATGACGAGCTTCGAGGTCATGGGTCCCCCTTCCGGGATCGGGCGCCGGGGCGACGGGGCTCCGGGGCCTGGCTTCTGGGTGGCGGGCCGCGTCAGCGCGGCGCTGGCGCGTAGAGGTCGAAATGGGCGATGGCGTCCATGATACCGGCAGCGCCGATGCCCTCGGCCTTCAGCACATGCCCCTTGTCCGCCACGCGGGCGAGGAGCGGGGCTTCCGAGCCGCCGACGGCGACGCCGTGAAAGGCTGTCTCGAACATGGAATAGTCGTTCATCGTGTCGCCCGCCACCAGGATCCGGCCCGGCTCGAGACCCAGATGCGCGGCGAGGCGGGTGAGGGACGGGCCCTTGCTGACCCCTTTCGGCAGCACGTCGAAATAGGTGTCGGCGGAGATCAGGTGATCGTATCCCAGCGCCGCGACGATGGCTTCCGCCTTCGGATCGTAGGTCGCCGGATCGTAGTCGTAGCTCACACGGAAGCGGAAATCGGTGGGCTGGAGGCTGAGGCCGGGATGGCCGTCGAGCGCTGCGCGCACCTGCACGCCCCCTTCGCCCCAGAGCCCGGCGATCTCTTCCTCGAGCGCCGCGATGGGGCTCACCCTGCCGCCCGGGCCGGCGGGGGCCATGCGCGCGATGGTGGTGCCCACATCGCCCACCACGTAGTCGGGCCAGGGCACGGGCGTCTCGGTGCACAGGCCTTCGATGAAGCGCGGGTCCCGCCCGGTGACGAAGATCAGGCCGACCTCGGCACGGTGGGTCTCGATCCAGCGATAGAGCTGGTGCCGATGTGCCTCCGTCCCGCCCAGGAACGTCCCGTCGAGATCCGTGGCCAGCACGAAGCGCCACCGGGCCGCAACGGAGCGGTCGTCGCCCGGGGCGGCGGAGAGGTCTTGCGGGCACATCGTCATTCCTCCCAGGCGTCGGCGAAGCGGCGAATGGCGGCGTCATCGGCGGGGTGGCCGAGCGTCATCTCCAGCGCGCGGGGCTCGGCCTCCAGCGGGCGAGACCAGAGTTCGGCGAAGGCCTCGCCCAGCGGCTTGCCATCGTGCACGATGGCGCGAACGGTCTCGCAGATGGGCATCTCCACGCCCTTGCGGCGCGCGAGATCGGTGGCGGAGATGGAGTTTCGCACGCCCTCCACGACCTTCTTCCTGCCGCCGAAGATCTCGTCGCCCCGTCGGCCCTCGCCCATCTCCACGCCATAGCTGAAGTTGCGGCTCGAGGTGTTGGAGCAGGTGAGGGTGAGATCGCCGATGCCCGAAAGACCGGTCACGGTCTCGCGCTTGCCGCCGAGCGCCTCGGCCAGCGCCTTCATCTCGTCGAGCCCGCGGGTGATGAGGGCGGCGCGGGTGTTGGCGGCAAAGCCCGCGCCCGTGGCCATGCCGCAGGCAATGGCGAGCACGTTCTTCACCGCGCCGCCCACCTCCACGCCGGTGAGATCGTCCGAGAGGTAGGGCCGGAAGCTCTCGGTCGTGAGCGAGACGGCCATACGGGCCGCCAGCTGTTCGGCACGGATCAGCCGCTCGGCCTCGAGATCGGCATAGCGATCGAGCCTGAAGTCGCTGGCGATGGTCACGGCCGTGGGGTCGCCCCGCGCGGTCTCATCGGCGAAGCTGGGCCCGGAGAGGGCGCCCACCGGCCTGCCCGGGGCGGCATCCGCCACCACGTCAGCCATCAGGAAACCGGTGCGATCCTCGATACCCTTGGCGCAGACGATGACGGGCACCTTGGGCGCGAGCACGGTGTTCAGGCGTTCCGCCATCTCGCGAACGGTGCCGGAAGGCGTGACGAGCAGCACCGCCTCCGCGCCCGCGCAGGCCGCGTGAAAGTCATCGGTCGCCGTCAGCCCGGGCGGCATGGTGATGTCGCCGAGATAGCGGCTGTTGAGGCGGCGTTCGTTGATGTCCTCGACCACGTCGCGCCGGCGGGCCCACAGGCTGGTGCGCCGCCCCGCGCGGGCCGAGACGACGCCGAGGGCCGTCCCCCACGCGCCCCCGCCGATCACCGCGATGGCGCGGTAGGGCCGTGCCACGAGCGGCGCGCCGGGCACGGGGACCGGCGCGGGCTGGCTTCCCGTTATGTCGAAGGCGCTCATGTGCCCTCACGGTGCGATCGTGGCAGAGACGAACTCATGGCTTTGGAACTAGGGCGCACGGCGCGCCCCGGCAAATGACGCAGCGGGAACGGATCAGTCCCGCTCCGCGCTCCGGCGCGCTTCGGCCGCGCCTTCGCGGAAGGGTTCGCAGTTGGCGTCGACACCCGTGCCCTCCCAGAAAGGCGTGCCGGTGCGGAACGCCGCGCGACCGATGAGATGCGAGCCGACGGGCGCGGTGATGATCATGAAGAGCGAGACGAGGATCACCTTGATCACGATCTCGAGCCCCGGCGCCGCGAAGACCAGCGCGAGGGCAATGAACATCAGCCCCAGGGTGCCCGCCTTGGTGGCCGCGTGCATGCGGAGGTAGACGTCCTGGAAGCGAACGACGCCGAGGCCCGCGGCAAAGCAGAGCAGCCCGCCGGCAACGAGGGCGATGGCGGCGAAGATGTCGAGCACGGTCTCAAGCATTGCTGGGCTCCGTATCGGCGGATGGTGCTGCTTCGGCAGGTGCCTCGGGCGGTGGCGCCGGCTCGGGGTCCGGTGCGGGGGGCGCATCCGTCCGCACCCGGCGCTCCACATAGCGCGCGAAGGCGACGGTGGAGAGGAACGAGATGAGGGCGAGCGCCAGCGCCGCATCGAGATAGGCGGGCTTGCGAACGGCCGTGGCGAAGACCACGAGGAGCGCGGTGAGCTGCATCGACAGAAGATCGAGCGCAACGACACGGTCCGGCAGCGTCTCACCCTTGATCAGGCGCCAGACGGAGCAGACGATCCCCGCCGCGATGAGGATACCGCAGATCGAGGCGCCCCAGGCCAGCGGCCCTTCGAAGAACCCGCCGAGGATGTTCATTGCGTGGCCCTCATGACGACCTTCTCGAGCCCCGCCTTGATGCCGGCATTCACGGCCTCCGTCCCCTCCTCCGAGTACATGGAGTGGATGAGGAGGTACTGACGGTCAGGGCTCACATCCACGGTCAGCGTACCGGGGGTGAGGGTGATCATGTTCCCTGTCATGGTGATCTGCAGGTCGGTCTGCGCATCGAGGGGCAGGGCATGGAACTTGGGGCTGATGTTGAGCCCCGGCGTCATCACCTCGATGAACACCCTCCAGGCGGAATTGAAGAGCTCGTAGAGGAAGTAGATGACGAGCCAGACAATGTGCAGCGGCTTCAAGAGCAGGCGCATGGGTCACGGGCCTCCGAGCACGGTGCGAAGATAGGGGGTCGGGTCGAGCAGGCTGCCGGCAGCACTGTCCGCCAGCGCAAAGAAGTTGTCGGGCCAGAGGCTGATGCCGAGCGTCACCGCCGCGAGCAGCATCACCGGCAGGACGAGCAGGCGGTGCGGGTAGCAGGCGGGGATCGCGCTTTCCTCAACGCCCGGACGCGGCTGCCAGAAGGCCGAGACGAACACGCGGCCGAGGTAGAAGAAGGTGAGGACCGAGGCCATCAGGATGAGCGCGCCGAACAGATAGTCCCCCGACTCGAAGCTGGCCCGGATCATGAAGAACTTGGCCCAGAAGCCCGAGAGCGGCGGCACGCCGATAAGGCTGAGCATGGGGATGAGGAACAGGATCCCCAGCCAGGGCCCCGCAGTCCACAGCCCGCCGAGGCGCTCGAGCCGCTCGGAGCCGCATTCACGGCCGATAAGCCCGCCGAGCAGGATGAGCCCCATCATCGCCGGGATATGGTGGAAGAAGTAGAAGACGGCGCCGGCGAGCGCGAGTTCCGTGCCGATGGCGAGGCCGAGCGTCATCACGCCGATCTGGCTGACGATGTGGAACGAGAAGATGCGCCGCATCTCCCCCTCCGCCGCGGCCCCCATGGCGCCGAGCACGATGGTGAAGCCCGCGGCGATCAGCAGTGCGGTCGAGATCACCTCGTTCCCGGGATCGAAGATCAGCGTGAAAACGCGCAGGAGCGAGTAGACGCCCACCTTCGTGAGCAGCGCAGAGAAGAGCGCGGAGGTGGCGGCGGCCGGCGTGTGGTAGGAGGCGGGCAGCCAGAAGAACACCGGGAAGAGCGCCGCCTTCGCGGCGAAGGCGAAGAGCAGCATCCCCGCCGCCCCCATCACCGCCGTCTCGTCCATCCGCCCCTGCAGCTTTACCCCGAGATCCGCCATGTTGAGCGTGCCGGCGGTGCCGTAGAGGAGGCCGACGCCGGTGAGGAACGCAATCGTGCCCACGAGGTTGAGGGCGACGTACTTCATCGCCCCGTCCATCTGCCGCCGCCCGCCGCCGACGACGAGGAGGCCGAAAGACGAGATGAGCATCACCTCGAACCAGACGTAGAGATTGAAGAGGTCGCCGGTGAGGAAGGCGCCGCAGACCCCGCCGGTCATCGAATGGCAGAGCGCGTGGAAGCCGAGCGCCTCTGTCGGCTTGTCGACCTCGACGGTGGCGAACATGAGCGCGGTGAACGCGGCGATACCGGCGATGAGCACCATGGCGCCCGAGAGCGTGTCGGCCGCAAGCGTGATGCCGTAGGGCGCGGCCCAGCCGCCCATCTGCGCTGCCATCGGCCCGTTCGCTGCGGTCTCGGCCAGGATCGTGCCACCAAGGATCACGAGCACGCCGGCGGAGAGCACGGAGAGGAACTTGTGCACCGGATGATGGCGCAGAATGAACAGGATGATCGCCGTGCCGAGAGGCAGCAGGATCGGGGCGGCGAGCAGCATCAGCGAAGCTCCGGGTCGAGCGTTGCGGGCCGGCTGACATCCTCCGGCTCGGCATCCCGCATCCCCCCGCTATCGGCCGTGCCGAACTCGGCATAGGCGCGCAGGACGAGGCTGAGCGAGAAGACGAAGAGGCCGAAGCCGATCACGATGGCAGTGAGGATCAGCGCCTGCGGCAGCGAGTTGGCGACGGTGCCCTGCACCGTTTCCGCACCCTCGGGCACCAGCGCCGGCAAGCCGAACGTCATCCGCCCGGCCGCGAAGATGGCAAGGTTGGCGGCGTTCGAGATGAGGGTGAGGCCGAAGAGGAACCGGATGAGGTTGGACGACATCATCAGGTAGGCCCCGCAGGCCACGAGGAAGCCGATCAGGACGGCGAGGGAGGGTTCCATCAGCGCTTCTCCTCGTCGTCCGGCTCGTCCAGCGCGGACTGGGCCGCGGCCTCCAGAGTGAAGAGCATGCCCGAGACCCCGCCGACCACGACGAGGAACACGCCCGTGTCGAACAGCAGGATCGACCCGAAGGGCTTGAGCGAGACGCCGAAGAAGTAGGCGTCCTTCAACGGCCAGACCCCGGCGAGCACGTAGCCCTCGGCGAGGTACCCCCAGACCGCGGCGGTGACAGCACAGGCGAGGCCGACCGCCGCGATGGCCAGGGGCTCTGCGCGCAGGAAGCGCCGCGCCTTCTCGAGCCCCGAAGCCTTCTCCATGAGCGCAAGCGCTGTCGCCGCGATGAGGCCGCCGATGAACCCGCCGCCCGGCGCGTTGTGCCCGCGCCAGAGGATGTAGATCGAGAACAGGAACAGGATCGGCGCGATCACGCGGGTGGCCGTGGAGAGGATGATCGAGTTCATGCGCGTTTCTCCGTCGGCTTGGGCTCGCGGCGCTGGTTGCGTGCCGGCGCCCCACGGCCGGCCGAAAGGGCGGCGACGGCGCCGATGGAGGCGATCACGATAACGGCGATCTCGCCCAGCGTGTCGAGCGCGCGGAAGTCCACGAGAATGACGTTCACGATGTTCCGTCCGAAGGCCTCAGGGGCCGACTTCTCCTCGAAGAATTCGGTCAGCTGCAGGTCGAGCGGCGTGCCGAGAACCGAGATGAGAACGATCGTGACGCCGAGGCCGACAGCGGCCGCCACGCCGGCATCGCCCACGCGGAAGCCCTTGCGCTCCGGCGTGCGGGGCAACCTGAGGAGGGCGACGGCGAGGAAGACGACCACCAGGATCTCGATCATCAGCTGCGTCATGGCGACGTCGATGGCGCCGTAGAGCACGAAGATGAGCGAGATGCCGGTGCCGACCACGCCGAGCGCGGTGATCGAGAGAAGCCGGGACCGGGTGATCACCACCACCACCGTGCCGATGACGATCATGAAGAGCGTCACGTAGTTGATCAGCGGCAGGTCGAAGCTCGGCGTAGGCCGGTGGCCGCCGGAGGCCGCGACCGCGCCCCAGAGGACCACGGCGAGGGCGATGAAGGTGACGCGCATATATCCCTCGAGCCCGCCATCCTGCACCCGGCCCATGAAGCCGGAGCAGAAGCGCTGGAGCCCGTCGAGCACCACGTCGTAGGTGCGATCAGCACTCCGCAGCCCCTGTTGCTCGGCACCGGCGAGGCCGAGGCGGATGGCACGGGCGTAGAAGTAGAAGAGCGCGCCGAGGGCGAAGGTGCAGAGGCTCAGCATCAGCGCAGCGTTGAAGCCGTGCCAGAGGGCGAGATGCGGGTCCCCGATATCGCGGCCGAGGATGCTGCTGGCCACGGGTCCGACGAACACGGACCCTATGGGACCGGCGGCGAGGCCGAAAAGGAGGCCGAGGACGGCGAGGATCATGGGCCCGAGCCACATCTCCCAGGGCGGATCAACCGCGGGTTTCGGGCTGAGCTGGGGGCCGCGATGGAAGGGGTTGAGCGCGACGAGCCCGCCGACGGCGACCATCATGGCGTTTGCGGCAAGCGCCGCGCCGGTAACGAGCACCGGCTCCGTCGCCACCTTCAGCGCGCCCTCGTACATGACCTCTTTGCCGAGGAAGCCGACGAAGGGCATCATGCCGGCCATGGAGAGCGCGGCGAGGGCCGCCATCCACATGGTGATGGGCATGGCCTTGGCCAGACCGCCCAGCGCATCCACCTCCCGCGTGCCGGCCTTCTTGTCGAGACAGCCGACCATGAGGAAGAGCGAGGCCTTGTAGAAGGCGTGCACGATGAGGAAGAGCGCCGCACCGATGACCGCCTTCTCCGTCCCGCCGCCGAGGAACATCACCAGTGTCCCGAGGCCCATCACCGTGGTGTGGGCGAGCATGAGCTTGAGGTCCGTCTGCCGCAGCGCCCAAATCGCGCCGATGAGCATGGTGGTCGCGCCGAAGAGGGTGAGCACCCAGAACCAGATCTCGGTCCCGCCCAGCGCAGGGGTGAAGCGCATGAGCAGGTAGACCCCTGCCTTCACCATGGTGGCGGAGTGGAGATAGGCAGAGACGGGCGTGGGCGCGGCCATCGCGCCCGGAAGCCAGAAGTGGAACGGGAACTGGGCCGACTTGGTAAAGGCCGCGAGCAGCACCAGCAGGAACACAGGTACGTAGAGCCCGCTGTCGCGCAGCGTGTCTCCGGCCGCATTGATGTCCGAGATCAGGTAGCTGTCGGTGAAGTCCCCGAGCAGGACGAGCGCACCGAGGAGGGCAAGGCCGCCCATGCCGGTAACCAGCAGGGCCTGCAGCGCGGAGCGGCGCGAATTGGGCTTCTGATAGTCGAACCCGACGAGCAGGAACGACGTGACCGTGGTGCCCTCCCAGAAGAGGAAGAGCGTGACGATATCGTCCGCCAGCACGAGGCCGACCATCGACACGCCGAACAGGAAGAGCAGCGTGAGGAGCCGGCCGACGCGCGGGTCTGTCCGGAAATAGCCGGCGGTGTAGAGGAAGACGAGGCTGCCGATGCCCGTGATCAGCAGCGCGAAGACGAGCCCCAGCCCGTCGATCCGGAAAGCGAAGGCGATGTCAAGCGCGCTGATCCAGGGCCGCGTCCAGGTGAACACCTCCCCGCCGGCGACGCCGGGCAGGAACTGGAGGAAGAAGGAGAAGGCCAGGAGCGCCAGCACGCTCGGCAGGTAGAGCAGCCAGGTCGAGAGCTGCGGGACCGCCTCGAACAGCGAACGGATGGGATGGGTCGGCACGGGCTTCGTGCCGATGGGCCACGGCAACGACGCCGCGAAACCGCTGCCAAGCGGGTCGGGCGCGGCGAGAGCCGTGGTGCCGGCCGGGATCGTCTCGTCCGGCACAGGGCCTGTGCCTTTGCCGGCGGCGGTCGTGGCCTCGCTCTCCTGCATCGTCGCTCCGCGATTCTTTTCTGAAGGCCGGCCTCGGACGGGAATGGAGGCGCGGCGAGGGCTCTGCCGGCACCATAATCGAAATGTCGCAGTTGGCTAGGGTCGGCACCGAGGGAAAGGCGCAGCACAGGCGGCAGGCCGGCCCGTCGGGGGGATCGACCCCCCGACGGGCCGCTCGGGCGTTGCCCTCGAGGTGCCCACCGGCGGCTTCGGCGGATGCCGCGCTCTCAGTTCAGGCTGCGGTCGCCCATGGTGAGGAATTTCTGGCGCCGGTCTGCGCGGATGGCGGCGGGGTCCATGCCATCGAGCTCGGCGAAGAGACTTGCAATCGCTTCGCCCGTGGCCGCGATGGCATCCGCCGGGGCACGCTGCGCGCCCCCCACCGGCTCCTCGATCACCCGGTCCACCACGCCGAGCGCCGCGAGATCCGCCGCCGTGAGGCGCAGCGCCTGTGCCGCCTCCTTCATCTTCTCGGCGTTCTTCCAGAGGATCGAAGCGCAGCCTTCGGGAGAGATCACCGAGTAGACCGCATGTTCGAGCATAGCGACACGATTGGCTGTCGCGAGCGCCACCGCTCCGCCAGACCCGCCCTCGCCGATGATGACCGACACGAAGGGCGCGCCGAGCGACAGGCACTTCTCGGTCGCCCGCGCGATCGCCTCGGCCTGCCCGCGCTCCTCCGCCCCCTTGCCCGGATAGGCGCCGGGCGTGTCGACCAGGCTGATGAGCGGCAGCGCGAAGCGATGGGCGAGATCCATCAGCCGCACGGCCTTGCGATACCCCTCGGGCCGCGCCATGCCGAAATTGCGCTCGAGCCGGCTGCGGGTGTCGGCGCCCTTTTCATGGCCGAGCACCACCACCGGCCGGTCGCGGAACCGGGCGAGACCGCCGACGATGGCGTGATCCTCGGCGAAGTTCCGGTCGCCTGCCAGC
>JBCBHB010000038.1:0-10208 GCA_038526025.1 Pseudomonadota bacterium | reverse complement strand
GTCAGGGCGGCGGCGAAAAAGAGCGCTTTCACGACGCCCCCTTCGTGCGCCGCCAATGCTCGAGCATCTCGGTTACCACCACACCGTCGATGGTCATGCCCTCGAGATTGCAGCTCTTGATCTGTGCACCCTTCAGGTCGGCGTCCAGGATCCGCATGCCTTCCGCGCTGACCCCTTCGATCACCAGACCGTTGAGCGTGGCACGAGAGATCGACACCTCCGACATATTGAGATTGTTCAGCCGGGCCTTCGAAAGGTTGATGTTCTCGAAGGTGGCGCCGGAGAGGTTCACGTCGTCGAAGACCGCGGAGCCAAGGTTCGTATCCGTGAACCGGGCATTCGTGAGCACGGCGTAGAAGCGCGCATCGGCGAGGTTCACCCCGTCGAAATCCGCCTCGCGCATGTCGGCCCGCGAAAACCGGGCCTTGCGCATATCGGGTCCGTCGAATGGGTTGCACTCGCTCATTGCAGCCTCCTGCTGCTTACTTCGGGCCGATCATGTTCTCCGGCCGCACCACACGGTCGAAGGTCGCCTCGTCGCAGAAGCCGAGCCTGACCACTTCCTCGCGCAGCGTTGTGCCGTTCTTGTGCGCGGTCTTCGCCACGGTGGTCGCGTTGTCGTAGCCGATCTCGGGGGCGAGGGCGGTCACGAGCATCAGGCTCTCGTTCATGAGCTTGGTGATGCGCTCCTCGTTCGCCACGATCCCGTCCACGCAGTTATCCGTGAAGGCCACGGCCGCATCTCCGAGGAGCTGCATGGACTGGAGGAGGTTATAGATCATCATCGGCTTGAAGACGTTGAGCTCGAAATGCCCCTGGCTGCCGGCGAAGCCGATGGCCGCGTCGTTCCCCATCACATGGGCGCAGACTTGGGTGAGAGCCTCGCACTGCGTGGGGTTCACCTTGCCGGGCATGATGGAGGAGCCGGGCTCGTTCTCCGGCAGGCTGAGCTCGCCGAGACCGCAGCGGGGGCCGCTGCCCAGGAACCGGATGTCGTTGGCGATCTTGAAGAGGCTGGCCGCCACGGTTTTCAGCGCGCCGGACATCTCGACCACCGCGTCATGCGCCGCAAGCGCCTCGAACTTGTTGGGCGCGGTCTCGAAGGGCAGGCCGGTGATCTCGCTGATCTTCTCGGCCACCTTCTCGTCGAAGCCGGGCTTGGTGTTGAGCCCTGTGCCCACGGCCGTGCCGCCCTGGGCGAGGAAGTAGATGTTGTCGAGCGCCTGGTCGACGCGGACGATGCCCTGGCGGACCTGATGGGCGTAGCCGCCGAACTCCTGGCCAAGCGTGAGCGGCGTGGCGTCCTGCGTGTGCGTCCGCCCGATCTTGATGATCTTCTGGAAGGCCTTCGCCTTCGCTTCCAGCGCGTCGCCGAGCTTTGTGAGCCCCGGGATGAGCACCGCATGCGCGGTCATGGCCGCGCCGATATGCATGGCGGTGGGGAAGGTGTCGTTCGAGCTTTGGGAACGGTTCACATGGTCGTTCGGGTGCACCGGCGTCTTCGAGCCCATCTCGCCGCCCAGGATCTCGATGGCGCGGTTCGAGATCACCTCGTTGGCGTTCATGTTCGATTGCGTGCCCGAGCCGGTCTGCCACACGACGAGCGGGAAGTGATCGTCGAGTTTACCGTCCACAACCTCTTGCGCAGCTTTGACAATGGCCTGGCCGAGATCGCGCTCGAGCTTGCCCTGCGCCATGTTGGCCTCGGCCGCCGCGCGCTTGATCACGCCCAGCGCGCGCACGATGGCAATGGGCTGCTTTTCCCAGCCGATGGGGAAGTTGGCGATGGAGCGCTGGGTCTGGGCGCCCCAGTAGCGGTCCGCCGGAACCTCGATGGGCCCGAAGCTGTCGGTCTCGGTGCGCGTGGCGCTCATGGCCGCTCTCCCCTTGGCTGCTCGTCCCGCCCCTCTTAGCGAGGCTGGATGGCTGGGCCAATGGGTCCAGGTCAGCGATCTTCGCCGGCGCTGCCGTCCCAGTCGATGGCGTCGAGCAGGCGGTAGAGCCGCCTCCCACGCGCGGGGTTCACGCTGGCATGCCAGGAGACGCGCCCCTCCAGGTGCTGGCGGAACGCGGGATGCCCGCTTCGGTTCTGGCTTGCCGGGCCGGAGCGTTGGCAGTTGGTGAGGATTGCCTTCAGCGTTTCGAACTCCCTGCGCGCGGTGTTGATGTGGGCGTTCACGACCATGCCGGTGACGCGTTGGCATGTGCCTGCCCGCATCACGCGCGTCTTCTGTCGGTTCAGGCGGAAGCCCTCGTCCGACACGATCCCTTCGAGGATATCGAGGAAGCCCCGGGCGTCGTTCGGGAAGATCCTGCGAGGGCCGGAGAAGGCCAGATCGTCCGCATAGCGACTGTACTGGCCTCCCATCCGGTGGATGAGCGCCTGGAGGCGGCGGTCGAGCGCGAAGCAGGCGAGGTTCGCGAGGGCAGGGGATGTAGGCGCCCCTTGCGGCAAGTGCGGCTCGGCCAGCCGGCGCCTTTCCTGCCAGGGCAGGGCCGCGCCCTGCGGCGCGGCCAGCACATCCGATGGGCTGCGCGTGGTGGTCAGCCCTGCAAGGAGGCGCGCCACCGCCCAGGGGTAGCCCAGGCTTCGGAAGATCCCGTGTACCCGCGCGCTTGGGACGCTGGGGTAGAAGGCGGCGAGATCGGCCGTGATGACGGTCTCCTCGCCCGCGTGGAGCGCGGCATGGCGTCGGACATCCTCCCCGCGCCGGAAGCTCCGCGCCGCCGGGTGCGGCGGCACCGCCGCCAAGATCTCGTGCAGAACGCGGCGCTGGATCGCCTTCAAGCGCGGCAACGGCGCTTCGATGAGGCGATTGCCGCCGGCCCGCTTCGGCACCCAGCGCGCTTCGTAATGGCGTCGGCCGAGAGCTGCGGGCCGGGCGAGGCGGTTCTGCGGATCGGAGAACCAGTCGAGCTCCGTGAGGCTGAGCCCCAGCCATTGCGCAAGATCGAGCGGTGTCGCGAGCGGCTCGAGCCCCAGTCCGGCGAGCGCCGGCGTGGGCTGCCATATTGGAGGTGACAGGTCTGGGGATGGCAGGACCGCACGCCGGCGCCTGAGGCCACTGAGGATGACGGCAAAGTGGGGGCTCTCTTCGACAAGGCGGGTTAGGACGGCCGGGCTCGGCGGGTAGGGAGCCTGCCAGGCGGCGATCAGCTCACCAGCGAGGCGTTGCGGGGCACGGGCGCGTTTGCTGCCGAGCCAGTCCTTCAGGCGCGCGGCCAACTGCTCTTCGTCCCAGCCGCCGCCCAGCAGCACGCCGGCGATCCGCCTCGCGGCCAGGGCGCGCGGAATGGGGGGACGGGCGGTCATGTCGGCGGCGGCCTCGACCTCTCTCCGTTGGGCGCGGCATGACGTCGGCAGCGCCGACCCGCTGCCGCGCGGGGGTCTTTTCAGTTCATCCCAGGTCGCCGGGGTAACCCCGGCGCGGCCGTTGTCCCGCGAGAGGACCGGCCTGCTCGAGCCCGCCGCCTGCCACGAACAAGTCGGATGCCGCGGTCGAGGTCAAGCGTCTTCGCGTGGCGCACCCGGCCGCTCGAAGGCGGGGCCAAGGGGGCCAAGCCTGAGGCCGGGGCGGAGGTGGCGGTACGGTATCTGGTCGAGGCGGCAGGGGAAGGCGCCAGGGGCGGCGGCGACGAGGACCGCCTGGGCGATCGGTTCGAAGTCGGCCCTGAAATGCAGGGTGCTCTTCACGGCGACGATGCGGGCTGCGCGCGGGTCGAGGCCGATATGGGTAAAGATCGCGAGATCGAGGCACTGGCTGCGGCGGGAGCCCACGACGACGCGCACATCGCAAGGCCAGTCGAGCACGCGCAGGACGGCCGTGGGGCCCAGCACCGCCGTGCCCCCGCCATACATCTCGCCGGTGAACCGGCACTGCCCGTCTCCCAGGGCCTCGACGCGGAAGCGCCCGTCGAAGGGACGGTCGCCAGAGACGCCCGAGCGTCCGCCGAGCGGGCCCTCGATCGTTTTGCCGATGCCCGCGGCATGGGCTTTTCCGGCCATTGCGAGATCGTCGAGGAGCGCCAGCATCGCGTTCGCCACCCCGCCTTCCACAAGCGCCCTGAGCAGACCGGTGGTGTCGGATGTGGCACCGGCGCCCGGGTTGTCCTGCACATCGGCGATGACGACTGGCCGGCCGGCGGGAAACGCCATGGCTGCCGCCACCGCCTCTGCGGGGCTCAGCATCGCCGTCTCAAAGTCGGGCTCGGCGCTTGCGAAGGCGTTCATGAGGCTGTCGGCCAGGGCATCGGCGGTGGCCTGGTCCGCACCATAGGCGAGGATTGCGGGGCCGGTATGCGGCGTGTCCGCCGCGGTGAAGCCGAGGGCCAGCTCTGCATGCTGGCCGGGGGCGGTGGACGCCACGTTGGCGTAGAGCGCGGCCAGCGGGGCGTCGGCCGTGATCTGCGCGTGGAGGGGCAGCAGGAAGGGCGCCTGCCGCAGCGCGGCGGCGGGTGGCCCATCCTCCAGGCAGGCACGAAGGAGCGGCAGGGTCCGCGCGCCGGTCTCCGCCATGTCGAGATGGGGATAGGTGCGATACACGGTGATAATATTCGCCATATCAACAAGTTCACGGCTGATATTGGCGTGAAGATCGAGGCTTGCGGCGATCGGTAGCGATGGTCCGAGAGCGGCGCGCAGGCGGGCCAGGAGGGCGCCTTCGCCGTCGTCATGCGCCTCTGTAACCATGGCCCCGTGAAGGTCGAGATAGAGCGCATCCACCGGGCCGGCGGCCCCAAGCAACGCGATCAGCCGTTGGGTTATGGTTTCGAACGCCTCGTTGGTGACATGCGCTGCGGGTTCGGCGGCGCACCAGAGGAGTGGCACGAGCGCGATATCGCCCGCTTCCTCAGCGGCTTGAACGAAGCCGGCGATAGGCAAGTTGAGGCCGCGCGTGCCCGAGATGACCTCCGTTCCCTGCAGTAGCGCGGGCCAACTGTCCGCGATCTCGAAGTCTCGTAGCTTCGCAGGCATGGGTGCGAAGGTATTAATTTCGTGCTGAAAACCGGCGATGGCGACCCGCAGCATCGGGCAGGCTTACGCGGGTTCCACGGCCGGTCGCAGCCGATGCGCGTAGAGATGATCGTAGTGGGGTAGGCAACGGGCATGCACCTCCTGCACCCGGTCAGGCGTCTCGGCGATGTCGACATAGCGGCGGGGTTGGGGCTTGAGGCCGTCGGAGTTGCGGAGATTGGCGTGAAAGCTGCCGCCGTCCCACCAGCTCACCTCGTCGCGCGCGCCGGGCGCCCACGAGAGCGCAGCGGGCAGGAAGGGAATGCCGACGGCCCTGCACCACGCCTCGACCACCGCCGCGGGGTTCTCCAGCAGGTCGTCGCTGTCGATGACCGGAGGGGCCTTGCCGTCCCGCACCGAGATCAGGTCGAAGAGCTGCCGCTGCTCGGCGAAGCCGACCTCTTTCTCGTGAAAATCCGGCCACTTATCGTGAATCGAGGTGATGGTCTTGGCGGGGTCGCGGATGAGGAAGGAATGGGTGAAGAGGTTCAGGAACGCCTCGTCCCAATAGTGGTCGACGTAGTGCGGAAAGTCCTTGGTGAAGACCGGGCGCTCCTCGGCCGCGGCGCGCAACGCCGCCTCGACGCTCGCTAGGGTCAGCCCCGGCGTCCGCAGGCTATCGGGCGTCGCGCGGGGCCAAAGGGGGGCCTCACCTTGATACCACGCCTCGCCGAAAGGTTCGTGGAAGCAGGTCATGTCGCCACGCTGACGCATCATCCACTCGAAGGCGGTGGAGGTGGAGCGGGGTACGGCCCAGAGGGCGACGATCGGATGCATCAGGCAACTCCCAGGCTGGAGAGCAGGCGGCCATGCGCGCCGTCGGCATTGCCGGGGGGCGCGATGCCAAGGGTCTTGAAGAGCCGCCAGTAGAGCGCGGTATCGGACGAGACGATGGGCTTGCCGACAAGGGCTTCGAGTTCCCGCTCGAGCGACACCATGCGGGCGGGCAGGCCGTCTGGCCGTCGGAAGTTCGGCATGCCGTTCACCACGAAGGCATCCACCTCCGGTGCCCGCTCCGCGAGCCGCTGCATGGACCGGGCGGCCACATCTCCGGGGAAGATCCAGGTGAGGGCGTTCACCTCTTCCTGGGTCTCGTAGAGGCCGAGATCGACGAAGTTGCCGACGGCTACGAGATCGAACCCGGCCTCTCTCAGAAAGCGCGCAATCCCGTCCCGCCAGTCGGGCCAGTAATACACGGCGTTGAGCGCGATCCGCTCGGCGCCGAGGGCGCGCAGTCCCTCCACCAGGCACCAGCCGGCCATGTGGAAGGGGGTGGCGTAGGTCTCGCTCACGCGGCGCTGGAAGGCTTCGATGTCGGAGGGGCTGCGACCCCCGGCATGCACCCAGTTGGTGCCGACCTGGCCGCAGGCGGCGGCGCCGCTGTTGGCCATGCAGGCCACGAACTCCTCGAGAAGGTCGAAGTTCTTCACCCGCTGGTCGAGCTGGTGGGCGTAATCGGGCACGTGAAGAAGACGGCCATGCACGCCGACGCTGCGCGGCGCGATGCGCAGAAAGTCGCTCGGCGCGGCATCGAAGTCGTGCGGCGGACCCGTGAAGCCGACCTGATGCGGAAAGAGCAGGTTCGCCGGATCGCTCCAGCGCGGCGGCTTGACGTAGCGGGGCTCGGACATCTCGGACTTCGGTGGCTTCGGCAGGGACAAGGTCAGCCTGCCCGCGACCGTGTTCCCAAGCTTGCCTGTGACACCCGCCGGAATGTCGCTTTCAGGCACCTGACGGTGCCCTCTGGCGATGCCTAGGCGGCGTGGCGCAGTGTGGTCTCAGGGGCGGGGCCACCGACGCGATCGTCGTCGTCCTCGGTCGTGGGGGCCGCTTCGACCGTGTGCTTGAGGTCCTCCGCCTGCTCGAGGAGGGTGCTTGAGAGGTCGCGGGCGCGCGACGAGTTGTTGGTGCTCGAGCTCACGACGGCGTCGAGGTCGCGCAGCGCCTTGTTGATTTGTTCGGCGCCGATCTGCTGCTCATGGGTCGCGCTCGAGATTTCTGCGACGAGCTTTGCCGTATCCGAGATCTTGGGCAGCAGTTCCGCGATCAGGTTGCCGGCCTCGTTGGACATCCGCATGGTCTCGGACGACAGCTCTGCGATCTCCTTTGCGGACTGCTGGCTCCGCTCCGCCAGCTTCCGCACCTCGCCCGCCACGACCGCGAAGCCCTTGCCATGCTCGCCGGCCCGGGCCGCCTCGACAGCGGCGTTCAGGGCGAGCAGGTCGGTCTGGCGGACAATCTCCTGGATGAGCGTCGTGCGCTCGGAGATCGAGCGGACGGCCTCCACGGCCTTCTCGACAACCTCGTTGGTCTTGCTTGCCTCGGATGCAAGGCGCGTGGCGATCGTCTCGGTCTCCGCGGCGTTCTCGGCCGTGTTGCGGATGTTGGCGGTCATCTCCTCGACAGCGGCGGAGGCCTGCTGCGCCGCCGCGGCCTGCTGGGTTGCGCCATCGTCGATCTCGCCCGCTGCCTGCTCAAGCTCCCGGCTGCTGTCGGAGACCAGCGTGGCGCTCCTGGCGACGCGCGTGATGATGCCCTGCATGGTCACCATCCGACGCTCCTCCGCCTGCCGGAGCGCCCGGGTCTCGAGCGTGCTTTGACGGTATGCTTCCACGGCCTCGGCGATCAGGCCGATCCGGTTATGCTGCCCGCGATAGGGCACGGGCGTGTCGACATCCCCCGCCGATACGCCATTCATCCGCTCCGCGAGCCGCTTGAGGGGATGGGTAACGCTGAGCGCCAGGAGGTAGGAGGCGATCATCAGAAGGACGCCGGCGATCGCGACATCCTGGAGCAGCGCGGTCTCGACCCGCGCGATCGCGGCGTTCACATCGTCGAGATAGATGCCGGTTCCGATAACCCAGCCCCAGGGGGCGAACTCGCGGACGGCCGAGATCTTCGGTACCGGCGGACTGTCCGGCCCGGCGCTGGGATGTGCCCAGTGATACTCCACCAACCCGTTGCCCTGCGCGCGCGCAAGCCTGGTCATCTGATGGATCATTCTGACGCCGTTCGGGTCGGTGAAGTTCGTGAAGTCCCGCCCCACAAGGGCCGGGTTGGCACCGTGCGCGAGCATCACATTGTCGAAATTCACGGCGAAGAAGTAGTTGTTGCTGTCGAACCGCAGGGCCGAGATCTGACGCAGGGCGTTGGCCTGGGCCGTGGCTTCGTCCACCTCCCCGGCCGCCACCCGCGCCTGTTCCGCCGCCGCGACGGAGACCGCGATTTCGGTGAGTTGCTTGAGGTCCTTCAGTTTGAGGTCCGTGCTCTCGTGCTGGAACTTATGGGACGCGATGAGGGCCACGATCGTAAGCGCCAAGATGCTCAGACCGAGGATTGCGTAGACCCTGCCCGAAATGCCGACGCGTGCGATGCCCATGCCTCTCCCTTTCACACGGATTCTCAGCAGCAACCGGTGGGGGCTTATCGGGATCGAGTTAAGCCGAAGTGTAGCCGCCCGACGCGGCGCGCTGCGGCCGCGGGCCGGCGCCGGGCCTTGGGCACCGAGCGCCCTTCAACGCTCAGGGTTTGCGGAAGCGGTCCAGGCTGACGACATCGGCGGAGCCGCCTTCGGGGCGCCCCTGGGGGCCGTTGCCCGGGCCGCCGTCGGGGTCGTCCTCCGGGCCCCTCTCGCCCGCGTCGCCTTCTTCGACGGGGTGGGGACCGGCGTGGAATTCCGCCATCTCCGCGCCCTCATCGTCCTGATCGTCGAATTTGAGGCCGAACTTCACGCTGGGGTCGATGAAGGTCTTCACCGCCTCGAAGGGGATGACGAGCGTCTCGGGCTGGTCCGCGAAATTGAGGGTGACGCGGAAACGGTCCGCCATCACGGCGAGGTCCTCGTACCACTCCTGCAGCACGATCATCATCTCGCGCGGATAGCGCTCCTTGAGATAGCCCGGCATGTCGACGCCCGGATGCTGGGTCTCGAAGGTGATGTAGAAGTGGTGCCCGCCGCCGAGGCCTTCGCGCGCCACCTGGCCAAGCACCTCCGCCATCACGGAGCGCATCGCGCGTTCCATGTAACGGCCGTAGTTGATGCTGGTCGGGTCGGTCATCGGGCCTCCTGCCGGACGGACCATATCCGATTCGGATTGGCTGAAAAGCCGGATCGCACCCGCGTGTGTCACCATGCAGCGCCCGGACGAGCGACGCCAGCGTCTTCTGGGCGATGCGTTTCGTGCCGGAACGGACCAGTGCATGCGGCGGCTCATCCACCTGCGCACACTAAAATGCATAGATATCCAAGGTTAATGAATTTTAACGCATTTCCGCCTCCATTCTGCGGAAGGCAGTTCCGGTAACGAAATGTCGCGAAATGCGACAAGGAGGGAACATGATTACCAGAATGGGGCCGTTTTGCTCGGTCGCGGCCGCAGCGCTCGTCGCTGTGATGCCGTGGACGATGGCTCATGCTCAGGATCTGAAGATTACCCTGACACCGAATGACGGCACGCCGCCGGTGACGGGTGCGCTCATCGCTTACGAGAAGGGTGTGTTCCTGCTCGATAGCGAGACAGAGGGCATGATCAAGGTCGAGAGCACGGCAGTGACCTGTGTGGGCGCCGCCTGCCCGGAGAAATATGTTGTTGAAACGCCGTCGCAGCGGCCCGTGGCCACCGTGTCGAAGCGTTTCGGCATTCATGGCTCGCGGACGGTCGGGACGACGCTCGTCCCCAACCTGCTGCGAGGCTACGCCAAGCATGTGGGGGCGGCCTTCAAGATCGAAGAGACCGAGGACAAGGCGGCGCGCGTCGTGCGGCTGATCAATGCCGACGGCTCGCTTCGCGCCGAGATCGACCTGCAGACACGCGGCTCGGGCTCGGCCTTCACGTCGCTGGCAAACGATGCGGCCGAGATCGGGCTTGCGGATCGCCGGATGAAGGACAGCGACCTGACGAAGAAGCTCGCGCCCGCCGGCGTGCCGGAGCTGCGCGGGACGGAGAACGAGATCGTCCTCGGCGTCGACGGCATCGTGCTGATCACGCATCCGCAGAACCCTGTGCCGAACCTCACTGCCGAGGAAGTCGCCCGCATCTGGTCCGGCGAGATCACCAACTGGCAGCAGCTTGGCGGGGGTAACTACCCCATCACGATCAACTCCTTCGGCGAAGGCTCCGGCGACCGGGCCGTGCTGCTCGACGGTCTCGTGCGGCCGAACGGGCGCGACGAGAAGGAGGACGTGGTCCGCTGG
>JBCBHB010000037.1:0-10398 GCA_038526025.1 Pseudomonadota bacterium | reverse complement strand
GAGCAGCTCGAGATTACAACCACGCGCTACGCCGAGCTTGGCATGGACGGTTTCACGCCTCCGATCCAGGTGACCTGCCGCAACCATGGCGGCGCCGGTCTCGTTGCGGTGAAGCAGTGGGATGCCGGGCTCCGGAAGTGGAAGATGGTGACCAGCTACTACGAACCTGACGAGGCGGTGATCGACCCGTTGGTGGAGAACGCTGCGACGGCCTTCGCGACCGAGAAGAACATCAAGCCCAATACCTGCGGCTGAGCGACAACCTGGGGCGTGGCGCACCGCCGCGCCCCGGCATTCCTGTCCCGGACAAAGACTTGATCGGAGCGGCGGTAAGCTCCGGACATCTGCTTGTTGACGCGCGCCCGGCCCTCGCACGTGAAATCGTTTACGTGCTCGCACAGATCAGTCGCATGCGTGGCTTCGCAAAGTAGAGAAACTGCGAAGACGTGGCCAGGCCGAAGAGCGCTGGACAACGTCACGCAGGCACCACCGCGCAGACCGAGAGCGCTAGGGCGCCGGTGTCAGAGGTGCGAACCACGGAAGCATCGAGAAGGGTGGTAACAGCCACACAACCCATTGGTGGTTGACGAACTGCGCGACGAAGACCTGCGCGACGACCGTGAACCAACATGCCCAGATCAGTATCTGCCTCATCCACGCGCCAAGCCGGGAAGACATGCTCCGCGACGACCAGTTCGCCTCGAGCGCGAGACTGGCGCGGACATGAAGTCTCGCGGCCATGCGGCGAAGCGCGACGAGGGCCAGGATGAGGTAGGCCGTCGCCAGCAGACGGTAGCGCGTGATGAAGGTCTCGATTTCTTCGGCGCTGCGCTCGGCAAAGCCCGGGCTCCAGCCCTCTACGAAAGTTGGCAGCGCCTGCATCGCAAAGAGCGGCAGCGCCGCTATCGCCGACAACAGCGTGAGGCCGACATAACGCCATCCCGCCGCTTCGATCAGGCTGGCAACGTGGCGACGGGCAAAGAAGGCGCTCATCCGCCCCTCAACCGCCTGATACGCCAGCGCCATTGGCAGTCGTGCAAGCAGCGGAAGGGCGAGCGCAACACCTACCAGTCCGACCACGGGCCCGACCCAGGACTGCTCGTAGCCCTTGTTGAACGAGTTCTCCCAGCCGCCCCACCACGACAGCATCCAGAGGAGTGTGAAGGGCAGTGTACCGGCAGCAAGCGTGACGAGCGCCGAGACGCCATCGCGCAGGTTCAGCCAGACCGCCCCGACGAGCCGTCCGATCCTCCCGCTGACCTCGTCATCCGCGGCCGAGAGCCAGCCGGGCACGGGTACCCGGCGCGGGCGCTCTCCACGGGTGAGACGTCTCCGGGCTTCGCGCGCCTCGGCGCGCATCAGGCGCATCATCCACCCAAGCACCAGAACCGCGCCGAGCGGGTGCAGGGCGAGCAGTATCGCGATTGCCTGACGCATGAGGCTGGAGAGCCTGGCTCCAAGAGCAAGCCCCCGGCTGGGCGCCACGCCGAGAACCGCGCCATCGGTCGTGCTCACACGAAGATCTCCGAGAGCGCGTCCGCCTCCGAGCGGGTCGCGCGGAACCCTATGGCCGCAGCAAGCGTGGGCGCAATCGCGGCCTGATCTACGGGCTTGTCCAGCACCTGCCCGCGCACGATGCCGGGCCCGACGAAAAGGGCGAAGATCTCATGTGCCGATCGGCTGTTGAAATGATGCTGGAACGGGACGCTCATCAAGGGGTTCGTGTCTCGCCCACAGTCTGGAACAATGCAGAAGAGCGTGTTCCCGGCATAGGCCTCGTCGGCCGCGGCGGCTTCGACGAGCCGCTGTATGCCGCGGTCGATCTCGGCGATGGCACGGGTGTAGTGGGTGACATTGCCCCAATGCACGTAGTCGGGGTCCTGATAGTTGATCATCATGAGCCGGGGGCGCAGGCCGCGCATCGCCCAGAGCGCAAGCTCCGTCAGCGCCGCATCGCCACGAGGGTTCTTCAGGCCGCTGTCGCCCCAATGGGCGCGCCAGTCGGCCCACATGGCCTCGATCTCGACGGGCTGTCGGGGCGGTACGCCGCGCATGCCCTTCGCCTCGAGCTCGGCGAGAGCCTTCGTGTCCGCCACGATCTGCGCGTCGGTGCCGCTACCGCGTGCCAGGCGCTCGCGCAGCGACCATAGCTTGAAGCGATAGAGGCTCAGCACCTCGCTGCGGAAGGCGACGCCGTGGCTTGGATGGATACCGTAGGCGAGGAACTCCTCCTGGAGCCGATCCTCCCCGTTGATGAGCAACGCCTGATGGGCCGGGATGTCGAAGGCGCGGCGGAGATACTCGAAGAGCGTCGGCTCCGTGGGCTCCAGCCGATCGAACTCTGGACCCTCGGCGCGGTTGCGATAGGCACGGTAGCGCCCGGTCAGGAGATTGAGGGTGCCCTCCGCGTGGCTGGTATCCACACCGTCCAGTTGCGCAATGGAGAGGCGCGGGATGAGCACACCCTGCGGCGCGAGGCGATTGAGGAAATAGGGCGCCCAACTCGTATCAGGCTCGATCGTCTCCCGTCGCCGTACGCCACCGCCGAAGCGGACGATGATGACGTTCGGCCCATTGTAGGTCGGTGCAGGGCGCGCGGCCGAAACAGAGAGAGCGGCGAGGCCGCCAGCGACCAGCGCGCCCGTCGCGAAGCGTCGGCGATGGATCCAGCTCATGGATCGGTAGAATACAGTACGCCCCGCTCAGGCCATAGCGAAGAACGACGCGACCGGCGCGAGATGCACGCTACAGCACCGTTGCTTGAAGCTGGCGCCGTTCGCTCCTCTGGTACCGCATCGTACCGGCGTGATCGAGCGGGGTCCGGTCAGGATGAGCCTTCCCTGTGGCGCCCGAACAGTGAGATGCACGGCGCTCTTGGAGACCCGCTATGATTGATCGCCTCCATCGCGCGTCGAGCTCTGCTCCGGAGGTGTCATGATGGAGAAGCCCTCCACCTCCCGAACCGTTTCGTAACCGGCGCTCTCGAGTGCATTCTTCGTAGACCTCCAGACGTCACGCGAAACCCAGACACAGGAGCCAAAATCTCCGAAGATCACAATGGATGGTTGGTTCGCCAATATCTTCTGAACTTCTTCTTCAGGTGTGGAGTCGAATGCATCCGTGTGGAGCGGGTTCAAATGATGGGGGTAAAAAGCAAACCGGGTGGCTGGCTTCAGATCGAGGGCGACATAGAGCATTGGGGTGGCGCAGGACACGTAGCCTACGTCACCAGGTGCTGCGAAGTTACGCGCGGCCTGAACTACTTTCGCCTCAACGTCGTGCCGGGGCGGTTGGCCAATTGCTGTCCGGATCAGGTCCGTGGTGCCACTTTGAAATGTGTAGAGCGCATGACCATAGGCTGAAACCGCTTGCCCCAAGAACGCAGCTACTGCGACAGTTGCGATCGCGGAGGATCCTTTGGCCTTTCCCAACGCCCATGCGAGGCTGAAGCTCAATCCTGGCATCAAGAAAAGAAAGTAGTGAGCAAAATTGCGGCCACCAAGATAGATGGCCACCACGAAGCCTATAGTTGCTGCGAATATCCAGTAAGGCGGTGACGATCGAGTTCCTGCAACGCTTTGGATGGCGATCGATAGAACTGTAATTAGCGCGATCACCGGAGAGAACTGAATTACCCTCAGTATTAACGCCATGGGTTCAAGGTTCGCGGTGTAGCCAGATAGAAACAGACTCTGATCGTCGACATAGCTACGTATATCGCCCCATATAATCAAAGGCATTATTATCATCAGTGATGAGACAAGGAATCCGGTGCAAAATACTGTTGAGTCAATGACATACTTACGAAGTACCTCGCGACTGAGGAATAGTGAAGCGATGTATCCTATTCCAAATCCAAGCAATGCAAAGCCAGTCATGTAGTTGCTGTGGAAGGCAGCGCCAAACGAAACACCGGCCAGGGCCTTCCTCAATAGGCTTGTTCTCTCTGGTGTTCCGACAAGTGTGAAGCCGATAGCCATGAATGCGTTGACATTGATTTCACTTAAGGAAGCGTAGCCCTGGTAACCGCATGTCATGATCGCGTAGCAAACCGCCAAGCCCACGCTGTGTACGCGGGAGACCCCTTGGCCTACAGCATATAAGAATAGCGCTAAACAAGTAACCCATACCAGTACGGCCGATGTGAAGTTCATTACTTCTGGGCTTGAGCCAAGAATTGTCATAAAAAATGCAGCTGGGTAGTACAGAGCAATTGGTTTATGCTCGAAGACAGTTTCGTAGGGTAGATGCCCATTCATGAGTTCTCTTGACACAAGAGCAAACACGCCAGCATCGATGTCGATGGAGGTTATCCAAAAAGTGGGCAGCCTCAGGGCAACAACAGAAAGCGCAATTAGAAGTACAGCAATGGGGTAACTGATCTGTATTCGGTTGATAGCGTACTTCTCTGCGCCACCCATCGCAAACGTCCCCTAGCTTACCCAAAAGTGAGGGTCTTCTACGTTCTCTCGAACCACGACGCACAGTTGATCGGTGCTCAAGACCACGTTCAGTATAATTCGTCGATCTATCATGGGGCGTTTCAGGCTGACCAGTCTTGCTGCGCCGCCAGAAGCCAATTGGTCCGCCTGATGGCTGGAGGGTGGGCTGGCCCGGCGGTTGGTGAGCGACGCGGGCCTCAGGCGTTGGGCATCTGCCGCGCCGAGCAGAGGGGTGGCATCGCTGGGCGATGAGTATGTCGGGAGGTTTCCGCGGGTGCATCAGCCCGCAGGTCTCGGCCCTCAGCTCATCCGCCGTAAGGCTCCCTGAGCGTTCTCAGTCGCGTAGCCGTCCGGGAAGCGGGCGTGCCAGGTCCAGGCGGCCTCTAGGATCGTGCGGATGTCGGAGGCTTGGGGGCGCCAGCCGAGTTCTTGTGCGATGCGGCTGGCATCGGCGACGAGGACCGCAGGATCCCCGGGTCTCGGGCCATCCGCCGTCCAGCCGAGTTGGCGACCAATGACCGCCTCCGCAGCTGTGAGCAGTTCGAGAACACTCGTGCCCTCCCCCGTGCCGAGGTTGTAGACCGCCATCGCGCCGGGTGCGCCAGCTTCGAGGGCCAGGAGATGGGCGGCCGCAAGATCGGGCAGCGCGACGAAGTCCCGCACACAGCTGCCATCCTGCGTGGGCCAGGCCGTTCCGAACACCTTGAAGGCGGGTCGGCGCGCGAGGGCGAACAGCATCAACAGCGGCACGACATGGCTCTCGACGCGCCGTGCTTCCCCATGGCTGCCATCTGGCTCGGCACCGGCGGCATTGAAGTATCGGAGCGCGGTCGCGGATAGTCCGTACGCTCGCGCATAGTCTGCCACCAAATGCTCCATGGCGAGTTTCGAGGTGCCGTAGGGGGTGGCAGGGGCGAGCGGAGAGTCCTCGCGGAGCGGCATGGGTGCGGCGTGGTCGTAGACGGCGGCGGTACTGGAGACCACGAGACGCGTAACCCCTGTTTCCACCATGGCGTCGAGCAAGGCGCGCGTGCCCTCCAGGTTCACGGACCAGTAGGCGCGGGGATCTGAGATCGAGGCGGGAACGCTGATGAGTGCCGCGAAATGCGCCACCGCGTCGATGCGGTGTTCCCGGATGGCGCCGATCAATGCCGCCCGGTCCCGGACGTCGCCTACCACGAGCGGGCCTGTGGTGACGGCGGCGGCATTGCCTTCCGAGAGATCGTCGAACGCGACAAGGTCGTGCCCGCGGGCTGCGAAGTAGCGGAGGCAGTGACTGCCGACGTAGCCGGCGCCGCCGGTGCAGAGGATCCTCATCGATCGGTCTCCATGGGTTGGCGAGTGGGCATCGGGCGCGGGCGGCGGGTGCCGGGAGCCGCGCCATTGAAGAGGAGGAGCGCGGTCGGTGACGCAGCGATGGCCCTGTGCGCCAGGTGAGCGCCCGCAAGGGCGACAGCGATGCAGAGCGCGTATTCCGCCAGCGGTGGCAGAGACACCGGCTGCAGGAGGGTGCCGGCCCAGACGACGATGGGATAGTGCACGAGATAGAGGGTGAAGGACGCAGCGACCAGCGCCTCGACAGCGGCCGTGCGCTGGCGGGCGAGGCTGGCAGTAAGGGCAACGACCATGCCGCCGCCGAGGATCGCAAGCACGCCGCCCGCCCCGTATCGTGCGATCTTCGAGGCGAGCGCCGGGTCACGCCATACCATCACGTAGATCGCCGCCGAGGCGAGGAGGATCAGCCACGCCGAAGCATCGCGCTCGAGCCGGGGGGGCTGCATATCCCGCATCGCCATGCCGAGGAGGAAGAAGGGGGCATAGTCGATAGTCGGCTCGATCTTCAGCATCGAGAAGGTCGCGCCGGGGGCGGCGTGGAGCTGAACGAGATGCCAGCCGCCGTTTACCCCGAGACGCCAGATGGCGATGAGGGCGGCAATGACCAGCACCTCCCGAAGCCCCACGCCTCTGCGGGCGCGTGTGGCGAGGGTGTCGGCAAGGTGGGCGAGCGGCCGGCGCAGGGCCACTGCGACCACGGAGAAGACCAGCAGCGTTTGCAGAAACCAGAGATGGCCCACCCAATGCGGTCCGGGCGTAGAGACAAGGTGGAGAAAGGCTTCCGATACGCCGGGGCCGCCATCGCGCGCGACCCGGTAGGCGATTGCCAGCATCACGATCGGGGTGATGAGCAGTGTTGCGGTGAGGAGCGGCAGGCCGAGGCGGAGGAAGCGCCGGCGAAGCCAGGTACCGGGTCCACGGTTCGCAAGCACGATGGCGGTGAGAAGGCCTGCGACCCAGAAGAACAGCCCCATACGCATGCTGCCGAGGAGACCCGTCAGTGCAGCGATTGCCTCGCTGCCCTGGGGCGAGGCGACAAACCAGCCGAGGCCGGGCGTGTAGACCAGGCCGGCATGGTAGGGGATGCCGAGCAACATGGCGCCGGCGCGGATCCAGTCGAGATGCCAGAGCCGCGCGCCATCGCCGATGCCGCCCGTCGCGATCATGGCGCCTGGTGGGCGAGGCGGCGGAGGGCACCTTTCGCGATGCCGCCCGCCATGCGCAGGCGAAGGCGGGCGTGGACGGCGTCCGCCAGACGGACGGGCCGCAGGATGTCCCCCAGGACCCCGCGCCTCGCCCTCGCGGCCTCGTCCGGAAAGTAGTCCTGCAGCCGGCGCCAGATCCGGTAGCGTACATAGGCCTCGAAGGTCTCGGGCGCGATGCCGAGGGCCTGGGGCTCTGCGGGGGTGGGGGTGCCACGGTCCACCGCGATGGCGTCGATTTCCGCCAGCGCTGCGGAGCGCTCCTGGCGGGCGATGTTGCGCTGGGAGATGGCGCCGTCATGCTTGCGGTAGCGCAGCATGACCTCCGGCGGATTGTCGAGCCGGCCGAGGCGGGCAAGCCGGAGATAGAGGTCGTAGTCTTCCGCATGCGGGAAGCCGCTGCGATAGCCGCCGATCTCCTCGAAGGCTTCCCGCCTGACCATGATCAGCGGGTGAAGCGAGACGGCGACGCGGGGCGGGAAGCGCGAAAGGTCCGTCTTCCTGTGCGGCCCGCCGGAGACGACGGCGATCGGGCGGCCCGTGGCATCCATGGTCTCCGCCAGCCCGCCGACCAGAACGGTTTCCGGCGTGGTGTCGAGATAGGCGGCCTGGCGTTCGAACCGGTGGGGCAGGCACAGGTCGTCCGCGTCCATGCGCGCGATGTAGCGGCCGCGCGCGCGTGCGAGGCCCGCGTTGAGCGCACCCACGATGCCGGTGTTGGCCTGCCTGTGGACGCGCAGCCTCGGGTCGTCGGACGCATGGCGGGCGAGGATATCGGGCGTAGCGTCGCTGCTCCCGTCATCCACCGCGATCAACTCGAAATCGGTAAGGGTTTGGGTCCGGACCGACTGGATCGCGTCGTCGAGAAACGTCTCGCCATTATAGACAGGTATGACAACCGATATCAGAGGCATCTCTTCGATCATGTATTTCACTCCTGCAAACCAAGCTTTGTATTGCTCTGAATAAATCGGAACCACCGCACTTGCTCTATTGATTTTATCGCAGTGAATACTAAAATTCCCCCCACGCTCAGGCTCTTGAACGGCATGGAGAACGCTCGATGAAAAGCACGAACACGATCGCAGCGGCCCCGCACGAAGCGCCTGAGTTGTGGGACTTCGCGACACTGGCTGAACGGCTCGCCGCGCTGCCGGCCGGTACGCGGTATGTCAACTTTCAGGGGAACGCGGGTGATGCGCTGATCGCCGATGGCACGCGGCAGTTCTTTGCCGCCCATGGGCTCAGCTTCGTCGAACATGATATCGGGGTGCCCCTTGAGGATGGCACCGCGGTGATCATGGGCGGGGGCGGGAACTTCATCCCGCTCTACGACCATGTGGCGCGGTTCTTGGCGGACGGGGCCGAGCGGCTTGGGCCGATGGTGCTGTTGCCGAGCACAGTGCGTGGGAACGAAGCTCTGCTGGCCCGGTTGCCCGCACACTGCCTTGTGGTTTGCCGAGAGCTCGAGAGCTACGCGCATTGCAAGGCGCATCTTGGCGCGGCCGAGCTGGCGCTCTGCCCGGACATGGCCTTCGCGTGGGAGCCAAAGATGCACGATGCGGCCGTTGCCAGGGTGCTGCCCAGGGCGCTGATGCAGTCCTATTCCTGGCGCTTCGCGGCGAAGAGCGCGCGGGTGTTCTGGCAGGCTCGGCAGCTCCGCCGTGCTGGCGGCCGGCTCTCCGCTTTCCGGACGGATGCGGAGGCGACAGGGCGTAGCCTGCCGTCGGGCAACCGGGATCTCTCCGAGCTCTTCAGGCCGCGCGACATCGGGCCGTTGACGGCGCCCTTGGCGGTTCAGGCGCTCTGCCGGTTCCTGGCCCCCTTCGACGAGGTGGAGACGAACCGGCTGCATATTGCGGTTCTGGCGGCCCATCTCGGCAAGCGGGTGTTCGTGAGCGACAACAACTACGGCAAGCTGTCGGCCGTGCTGGCGCTGGCGCCCGAGGCGCTGAAGGCGCGGATCAGCTTCGTGTAGCCCGGTCATGCGCTCCTCCGCTCGCTGCGCTGGCGGGGCCGGAGCCGGCTTGTTGCCCGCGTGAGGAGGTCGAGTACGAGGCGCTCGAGCCCCGGCGGTCGCCCAGCAAAGTGCCACGCCCCCGCCAGGATGATCAGGTGCACGGTGCCGGCAGCGCCCGTTGCCAGGGCGAGGGCGAGGGTGAGCTCGATCAGCGTCAGGTCCGCCGGCAGCTGCTCCACCAGAACGGCGAGCGCCAGCGCCATCGCGGCAAGGCCGAAGGCGGGGGCGAGCATGCTGCGAAATACGGTCCCCGGCAGCGTGCCGAGGAGCTTGGCGAAGAGCATGACCGAGAGCCCGAAGGTGAGCCAGGAGACTGCAACAGACGCATAAGCAGCGCCGATGATGCCGAAGGTGGAGAGGCCGAGCCAAAGAAGCGGCAGGCGGAGCGCCAGCACGGCAATCTCGAGGCCGGCGAGCAGGTCCACCCGGTCGGCTTTGATGGCAATTGCGGGCAGCGGGGTTGCCGCCAAGGCGAGGAGCTGCGCGATCGCGAGGAGCGTGAGGACCGGGGCGACCGGCTGCCATTCCGCCCCGAGCAGCGGCTCGATCACCACCGGCGCCAGCACGGCCGTTGCGACGAGGATGGGGCCGGCGATGGCCAGCACCGCGCGGCTGGCGGCGAGCCCGAGGGCCGCTTCACGCTCCTCGCTCCGCGCTGCGGCGAGGCCGGCGACGAGGGGACGGAGGAGCGGCACGACCATCACCTGGCGTGGCAGGGACGCGATCTGCTCCGCCATGGAGAAATGGCCGAGCGGGCCGAGGGGGACCAGCCGCCCCGCCATCAGACGCCCGATCTGCCAGTTGAAGGCGCTCGCCACCTGGCGCGCGAAGTTCCAGCCCACGGCGTGGCGCAGGCGGCGCCAATGGCTGAGGCGGAGGCGGGGCTGGAAAGGCAGGGCAACGTATGAGGCCACGGCCGCCAGCACCGGCGCGAGGATGGTGACGAGCGCGAGCGCCCAGTAGCTGCCCGTGACGAGACCGAAGGCGAGGGCCGCAGCGCAGGCGACGGCCTTGCTTGCCACCTCGATTGACACCTCCAGCCGATAGTCGAGCCGGCGGGCCAGGAGCGCGAGGCGAGGGTTGAGCAGTCCACGGAACACCGGTGCCAGCGCGATGGCGAGGATCAGCGGCCCGAGCGCGGGTTCATCGTAGAAGCCCGCTAGTGGCAGGGCCGCGGCGGCGAGCAGGCCGCCGAGCAGCAGCCCGCGCAGAAGCCCGATGGTGAAGCACGTGTCCAGCAGCGGTCGCGACACGGCCCGCTCCCGCGCGATGAGGTCCGCCACCGGCATGTCGAGGATCGCCTCGGTGAGCTGGACAACGCCGATGGCGAGCGCGACGAGGCCAAAATCCTCCGGTCCCAGCACGCGGGCGAGGACCAGAAGCACCAGGATGTCGAGCA
>JBCBHB010000036.1:0-10523 GCA_038526025.1 Pseudomonadota bacterium | reverse complement strand
CACGCTCTCTGCCACTGCCCCGGGAACGGGCGGTCGATCTACATGGGCAAGCTCTTCGTCGGCCCGGTGCTGCTGAGCGAGAGCGGCATGCGCAACCATCCCCTCACTCCGATGACGGATCCGGACCTGCCCCGCGTGCTCGCCCCGCAGCTCAGCGCCGGTGCCAAGGCCGGTCTCGTTCCCTGGCCCACCGTTCGGGCCGGTGCCGCCGCCGTGGCCGAAGCGCTGGATCGTCTCGCGGCCGAGGGTACGGCGCATGTGGTCGTCGATGCGCTCGACCAGACGGACCTCGACGCCCTGGCCGAAGCGGTGCGGGACTGGCCGCTGGTCACCGCGGGCTCCGGCCTCGGTCTCTCGCTCGGCCGCCTTCTCGGCAGCAGCGCGGCCAGCGAGGCGCTGCCGGATGTGGGCGGCCCCGCGCTCCTCCTCTCAGGCTCCTGCAGCGAGGCGACGAACGGGCAGGTCGCGCGCTGGAAGGCCGATGGCGGCCGGGTGCTGGAGCTCGACCCCCTCGGCCCGCCAGAACAGGCGCAGCAGGTCGCCGAGGCCGCCGCCGCCGCCGCCGCCGAGCCGCTGCTCATCAGCTCCACCGCCCCGCCCGATCGCGTGGCCGCAGCCCAGGCCGCCCTCGGGCGCGCAGAAGCGGCGGCGCGCATGGAAGCCGCCCTCGCCGGCGCCGCCGTCGCCGCACGCGCAGCCGGCGTGCGCCGCTTCATCGTGGCGGGTGGGGAAACCTCCGGCGCCGTCGCCTCCGCCCTCGGCGTCGCCCGCCTCGCCGTCGGCCCCTCCATCGCGCCCGGCGTGCCCTGGTGCACCAGCCTCGGCGACGCCCCCGTTGCCCTCGCCCTCAAATCCGGCAATTTTGGTGCCGAAACCTTCTTCGCAGACGCGCTGGAGACCGCCCCATGAGCGACCCGCGCGAGCAGATCTGCGTCCTCGCCCGCTCGCTCTTCGAGCGCGGCTACAGCTGCGGCTCTTCCGGCAACATCTCGGTGGTGACGGACGAGGGCATCCTCGTCACCCCCACCAACAGCAGCATGGGCCGGCTCGATCCCGAGCGCCTCTCCCTCCTCGCGCGGGACGGCACGCATATCGACGGGGACCCGCCCTCCAAGGAAGCCTTCCTCCACCTATCGGTGTTTGAGGAACGGCCGGAGGTACGCTCCGTCGTGCATCTCCATTCGGTCTACTCGGTGGCCGTCTCTTGCCTCTCGGATATCGACCCCGAGGATGTGCTGCCGGCCATCACACCCTATTACGTGATGCGCATTGGCCGCCTCCCGCTCGTCCCCTATTACCCGCCGGGGGACAAGGCGCTGGTCGATGCGGTGCGCAGCGCTGCCCGCAACGCCCATGCGATGCTCCTCGCCAACCATGGCCCCGTGGTCGCGGGTAAGGACCTCACCAGCGCCGTCTACGCGGCGGAGGAGCTGGAGGAGACCGCCAAGCTCTACCTCATGCTTCGCGGCGCGCCCACGCGCTTCCTCACCCCGGACCAGGTCGCCGAACTCCGCGAGCGCTTCCCCAGCTGAACGCTGCGTGCAGGAGAGCGCTGCGCCACCAGAAGCGTGCGTTTGACACAGATATGAGATTGCAACGCTGAAATCCGGCGTTTAAATCGATTTAGAAATGCTCAATCTCGACTTTATACGCTTCATCGGCGCCGGTCTCTCGCGCCCCGAATGTGCCCTGGCGCATGAGAGCGGGCTTGTGATCGTGCCGGATTGGACCCCGCCGGGCGGTATCAGCCTCATCTCGCCCTCGGGGCGGACCCATCGCCTGCTGGCCACCGCGCCCGGGCCCGGTGTCGAGACACCGGTGCGTGCGAACGGCATCGCGCTGGAGGAGGGCGGCAGCGTCCTCATCGCCCATCTCGGCGAGACCAGGGGCGGCATCTACCGGCTTCATCCCGATGGGCGCTGCCTGCTCGTGACGGACGAGATCGACGGCCAACCCATGCCGCCGGCAAATTTCGTCCTGCCGGACAGCAAGGGCCGCCTCTGGATCACCATCTCCACCACCCTCACCCCCCGCGCGCGGGACTATCGGCTCGACGCCGCGAGCGGCCTGATCGCGCTCCACGCAGGCGGGCGGACGCGCATGGTCGCGGACGGGCTCGGCTATACGAACGAATGCCTGCTCTCCGAGGACGAGGCGACGCTCTTCGTCAACGAGACCTTCGCCCGCCGCCTAACGGCCTACCCGGTGGCGGGCGAGGGGCTCGGCCAACCCCGCACCCACACCACCTTCGGCGCCGGCCGCTTTCCGGATGGGTTGGCCCCGGCGGCGGATGGCAGCCTGTTGGTCACCTCCATCGTCTCGAACGCCATCCTCCGGGTGATGCCGGACGGACGGGTCGAGACGTTGCTGGAAGACGCCGTCGCCGCCCATGTCGCCTGGGTCGAGGGCGCGTTCCGGCGGGGCGAGATGGGCCGGCCCCATCTCGACGATGTGCGCTCGAAGCTGCTGCGCAACATCTCGAACCTCGCCTTCGCGGGCGAGACCCTGCGCACCGGTATCCTTGGCTGCCTGCTGGGGGACCGGCTCGCCACGCTTCCCATGCCCGTCGCGGGGCGTCCGCTGCCGCATTGGCGCGCGGATCTCGGCCCGCTCAGTCGCTACCTCGAGGATACGCCATGAGGAACCGCTCCGATTTTCACATAGCCGTCTTCGCGGGAGACGGGATCGGCGCCGAGATCACGGCACCGACGCTCCGCCTGGTGGAGCGCGCGGCCGAGCGGGTGGGCGGCCTCGGCTTCCGCTTCACCCCCTGCGCCGCCGGTGCGGCCCATTACAGGGACCACGGCACCGCCCTGCCGAAGGAGGCCATCGATACGGCGGGCGGCGCGGACGCCATCCTGCTCGCCGCCATGGGCCTGCCGAGCGTGCGCTATCCGGACGGGCGGGAGGTCACGCCGCAGATCGACCTGCGCTTCGAGTTCGGCCTCTATGCCGGCGTGCGCCCCGTGAAGCCCGTGCCCGGCGTGCGCCCCATCCTCGCAGAGAAGCGTGCGCACGAGATCGACTACGTGATCATCCGCGAGAGCACCGAGGGCCTCTTCGCCCCCCAGGCCCCCGGCACGCGGGACGGGGACCGCGAGGCGCGCGAGACCATGGTGATCACCCGCGGCGTCTGCGAGAAGCTCTTCGCCTTCGCCTTCAAGCTTGCCGAAGCGCGCGGGCAGGGCCGGAAGGTCACCTCAGTCGACAAGGCCAACGTGTTCCAGGCCTTCACACTCTGGCGCGAGGTTTTTGCCGAGGAGGCGGCTCGCAACCCGGATCTCACGGCGGACTATGCCTATGTGGATGCCTTCGCCATGACGATGGTGCAGAAGCCCTGGGTGATCGATGTGGCGGTGACCGAGAACATGTTCGGCGACATCCTGTCCGATCTCGGCGCGGCTCTCATGGGCGGCATGGGCTACGCGCCCTCGGCCGATATCGGGGACGAGCACGCGGTCTTCCAACCCTGCCATGGCTCGGCGCCGGACATTGCGGGGCAGGGCCTCGCGAACCCCACCGCCATGATCCTCTCCGCCGCGATGATGCTCGAATGGCTGGGCGAGAGGCACGCCTCCTCCGAGGCTGTCGCCGCCGGCGCGCTCATGCGCCGCGCGGTCGATACGGCGTTCGCGCCGGGCTCTCTCGTCACCTGCGAGCTTGGCGGCAGCGCAGGCACGGCTGCCGTGTTCCAGGCCGTCGAAGGCGCTCTGGCCACCCTCGATGCCTGATCTCGTCCCTCCCATCCGTGTTGCCGTTATCGGCGCCGGCTATTTCGGCCGGTTCCACTACGACGCCTGGAGCCGCATGCCCGAGGTTACCCTCGCAGCCGTCTGTGAGCGGGACCCCGAAAGGGCCCGCGCGGTTGCGGAGGACTATGGCGCCCCGGGCCAGCCGTTGCCGGTTTTCAGCGACGTGCGCGCGATGCTGGAAGCCGTAGAGCCGGACCTTGTGGACATCACCGCACCGCCCGCGGTGCATATGCCGCTCCTCGAAGCGCTTGTCCCCCAGGTCGGCCACATCATCTGCCAGAAGCCGTTTTGCGGGGGATTTCAGGCGGCTAGCGAGGCCGTTGCCCTTGCCGCCCGCCATGGCACCCGTATCGCGGTGCACGAGAACATCCGCTTCCAGCCCTGGAACGAGGAGGCCAAGCGCCTGCTCGATGCGGGTCTCATCGGCACCCCCTGGCAGGTCAGTTTCCGCCTCCGCCCCGGGGACGGGCAGGGCCCGGACGCCTATCTCGACCGCCAGCCCTACTTCCAGCAGATGCCGCGTTTCCTCGTGCATGAGACGGCCGTGCACTGGATCGACACGTTCCGGTTTCTCCTCGGCGAGGTCACCGGCGTCTTCGCCCGCCTCCGCCGCCTCAACCCCGCCATCGCGGGCGAGGATGCAGGGCAGATCCTGTTCGATTTTGAGGGTGGGGCGCAGGGACATTTCGACGGCAACCGCCTTTCGGACCACATCGCCGAGAACCGTCGCCGCACGCTCGGCGAGATGGTGCTCGAAGGCCCCCTCGGCACCCTCCGCCTCGATGGCGAGGGGCAGCTCTGGCATCGTGCCTTCGGTGAGAATACCGAGCGGGAACAGCGGTTTGAGTGGCGTGACCACCTCTTCGGCGGAGACTGTGTCTACCGCTGCAACCGTGCGATCCTCGAGGACTGGATGACCGGCCGCGAAAGCCCGATGGAGGCCCGGCGATACATCCGCAACCAGGAGATCGAGGAGGCCATCTACCGAAGTGCCGAGGAGGGCCGCTTCCTGCCGGTCTGAGCCTCCTCAGTACGTTGCGCGCCCGCCTGAGAGGTCGAACACCCCGCCGGTGGTGAAGCTGTTCTCCGCCGAGGCGAGCCAGGCGATCATCGCCGCCACCTCCGGCACCTCAACGAACCGGCCGCGGGGGATCTTGGAGAGCATGTAGCCGATATGCTCCTCGGTCATCTGGTCGAAGATCGCGGTGCGGGCGGCCGCCGGCGTCACGCAGTTCACCGCGATGTCGTGCCCCGCCAGCTCCTTGCCGAGGGATTTCGTGAGCGCGATCACCCCCGCCTTCGCCGCGGAGTAGGCGCAGGCATTGGGGTTGCCTTCCTTGCCCGCGATGGAGGCGACGTTCACGATACGCCCGTAGCCGGCCTCGACCATGCCCGGCACCACCGCCTTGCAGCAATGGAACACGCTGTCGAGATCGATGGCGAGCACGCGCCGCCATTCCTCCACCGGGTAGTCCGCCACCGTGGTGTTCATGCCGGCGATGCCTGCGTTATTGACCAGGACATCGATCCCGCCCATCTCCGCCGCCGTTCGGGCCGCGGCGGAACGCACGGCGTCCCAGTCCGTGAGATCGACCTCGAGCATCGCGGCGCCGACCGCCTCGGCCGTTTCCTGCCCGAGCGCGCGGTCCACGTCCCACAGCGTCACGGCCGCGCCGCTCGCGATGAAGCGCTCCGCCACCGCGCGTCCGATGCCCTGCGCGCCCCCGGTCACCACCGCGCGGCGGCCTTTGAGGTCGATCTCGTTCATGGCGTTCCCCGATCCTGTTCCCTGATCCTGTTCTCCGCCGCTGGCCCGCCCTTGACCGAGGCGGGGTGCTGCGTCTCTAAATCGATTAAACGAAGCGGGCCTGCCGGACGCAAGCGGGCCGCCCCGGGGAAGCGACGGAGACTGCCATGAAGCTCTTGAGGTTCGGCCCGAAAGGTGCCGAGAAGCCTGGTATGCTGGATGCGGCGGGCAAGATCCGCGATCTCTCCGCGCATGTTTCAGACTTCGCCGGCGAGACCATCTCGAACGCGGCCATCGACCGGCTGCGCGGTATCGACCCCGAAAGCCTGCCGCTCGTCGACGGCGCATCGCGCATCGGTTCCTGCGTTGCCAGCACTCCCACCTTCCACTGCGTCGGCCTCAACTACGTGCGCCACGCCAAGGAGACGGGGATGGATGCCCCGACGGAGCCCATCCTCTTCAACAAGGCGGCGACAGCACTTTCCGGCCCGTTCGACCCTGTGATCCGGCCGAAGGACTCGCAGAAGCTCGACTACGAGGTAGAGCTTGGCATCGTCATCGGCGACGTCGTCGAGCATGTCTCGGAGGCTGAGGCGCTCTCGAAGGTCGCCGGCTACTGCGTGATCAACGATGTGAGCGAGCGGGAATTTCAGGCTGAACGCCTCGGCCAGTGGGTGAAGGGCAAGTCCGCGCCCAGCTTCGGCCCCACCGGCCCCTGGCTCGTCACGGCCGACGAGGTGCCCGACCCGCAGAAGCTCGGCTGCTGGCTGAAGGTGAACGGCGAGACGCGGCAGGACTCGAACACCGACGACATGATCTTCAGCGTCGCCCATATCGTCAGCTACATGTCCCGCTTCATGCGGCTCGTGCCCGGGGACCTGATCGCCACCGGCACGCCCGAGGGTGTCGCCATGGGCATGAAGCCGCAGAAATGGCTGGTGCCGGGCGATGAGGTGACCGTTGGGATCGACGGGCTCGGCGAGCAGCGCCAGAGCGTCGTCGAGTTCCCCGGCTGAGGGCGGGGCCATGAAGGTTCTGGTTCTCGGTGGCGGCGGCTTCATCGGGCGCAAGCTGGCAGAAGCGCTGGTGCGCCGTGGCGAGCTTCGGGGCGCCGAGATCACGGGCATGACCCTTGCGGATATCCGCGCGCCTTGGCCGCTCAAGGCGCCTTATGACGTTGCGCTCGAGGCGCTGGACATCGCGGACCGGGCTGCCACGGCCCGTGGTGTGGCAGGGCATGACGTGATCTTCCACCTCGCCGCCGCCGTCTCCAGCGAGTGCGAGGCGGATTTCGACCTCGGGATGCGCGCCAATCTCGAGGGCACGCTCTCGGTGCTCGAAGCCGCCCGCCAGTCGCAGTCGGCTTCCGGGCGCCGGCCGGTTCTGGTCTACACCTCGTCCATCGCGGCCTATGGCGGGGACACGCCGAGCCCGATCACGGACTGGACGGCGCTGAACCCGCAAACCTCCTATGGCAGCCAGAAAGCGGCGACGGAGCTCATCCTCAACGACTATGCGCGGAAGGGCTTCATCGACGGGCGGGGCCTTCGCCTGCCCACCATCTCCGTGCGCTCGGGCAAACCGAACGGGGCGGCGTCGTCCTTCATGTCGTCCATCTTCCGCGAGCCCTTGCAGGGGCATGAGGCGGTCTGCCCCGTCGAGCCCGGTTACGAGCACTGGTTCCTCTCGCCGCGCCGCGTGGTGGAGAGCATCATCCACGGCGCAGAGGTGCCCGAGGAGGCGCTGGGCATGCAGCGCTGCTTCGCCATTCCGGGCAACACGCACCGCATCGGGGACATGGTCGAGGCGATGCGGCGGATTGCAGGAGACGAACCCTGCGCGCGCATCCGCTGGGAGCGCGATCCGGCGATCGAGGCGATCGTCCTTGGCTGGAAGGGCCGCTTTGCGCCTGAGAAAGCCCTCGCCCTCGGCTTCCGCGCCGATGACAGCTTCGAGGATAATATCCGCTACTTCCTCGAGGACGATATCCAGCCCGCCTGAGGACGGCGCGGGCAGAGCAAGGGAGAGGGTCATGGCAGAGCCGCAAGTGGTGCTGGTGACAGGGGCGAGCCAGGGGATTGGCGAGGCTACGGCGCGGGCCTTCGCGGCCGCCGGGCATCGCGTGGTGCTCGCCGCCCGCAGCCAGGCGGGGCTCGACAAGGTTGCGGGCGAGATCGGCAATTGCGCGATGGGTGTCGCGACGGATGTGGCGGACCCGGCAAGCGTCGATGCGCTCTACGCCGCCATCAAAGAACGCCACGGCCGGCTCGACGCTGTCTTCAACAATGCCGGCACGAATATCGGCGCCACCCTTTTCGGGGATGTGGACTGGGAGGGCTGGCGGAAGGTTGTCTCCGTCAATCTCGACGGTGCTTTCCTCATCGCCAACGGCGCCTTCCGGATGATGCGGGACCAGACGCCCCAAGGCGGGCGCATCATCAACAACGGTTCCATCTCGGCCCATGCGCCGCGCTACGGCTCGGCGCCCTACACCGCCTCGAAACACGCGATCACGGGGCTCACCAAGTCCATCGCGCTCGACGGTCGGGCCTTCAGCATTGCCTGCGGTCAGATCGACATCGGTAACGCGGCCTCGGCCATGACCGCCCGCATGTCCGGCGGCGTGCCCCAGGCGGACGGGACGCTGATGGCCGAGCCCACGATGGACGTGACCCATGTGGCCAACGCCGTGGTGCGGATGGCGGAGCTGCCGCTCGACGCGAACGTGCTGTTCCAGACCATCATGTCGACCAACATGCCCTTTGTAGGCCGCGGCTGAGCGCGCTCACCCCCGGCGGCGTGCGGCCTTCGCTGCGGCAACGGCCTGTACCGCCGCCTTGCCTTCCACGTAAGAGCCAAAGGCGAGGAAGAGGGCGATGAGCCCCACCAGCGGCGCGCCCATATCGATGCTAAGGACCATCAGCCCGGCTGCGAGCACCACCCCGCAGGAAGCCGCCAGCGTTGTGGCGCCAAGGTGGCTCATGCCGAAGGAGAGCACGGCGCGCAGCACCCGCCCGCCATCGAGCGGGAAGAGCGGCAGCAGGTTGAAGAGCGCGAGCGCGAGGTTCAGCACCGCCAGCTCGCTCGCCATCGAGTCGGATGGGATCGCGCCGGAGAAGCGCAGGCCGAGCAACAGCATCGCGATGGCGATGTTCACCGCGGGCCCTGCGAGCGCGATGATCAGCTCTTCCCGTCCGCCCAGGGGGTGGCGCGCCAGCCGCACATGCCCGCCGAGCAGATGCAGCGCCACTTCCCTTGTCCGGATGCCGACGAAGCTTGCGCCGATGGCGTGGCCGAGCTCGTGCAGCAGGATCGAAGCGAAGATCATCACGGCGAAGATCGCCTCCTGGCCGACGCCGCGCACCTCCCGCGCGCCCACGGCATCGAGCCCGATGAGCAGCATGGGGAAGAGAGCGAGCGACCAGTGGAACGTCACCGGGATGCGGCGCAGACGGGAACGCAGGGCTGAAACGAGCACGGGCTATACCTCTCGAGCCGAACCGGGCCGGCGGGATAGCCGGCTTGGGTCTGAGACAGACCTAGGTGGCCTGCCCGGGGGTGGGTAGGGCAATTATGGCGAGAAATAGGCAAAAATGTGTTAACTAAGGCGAGAGTGAGGCAGAGACTTGGTCGCCGCACGGAGGCATTCGTTTGTGGGAGGGGAAATGCGACTTGATCACGTCAATCTGCGGACCGGGCATCTCGACAAGATGATCCGCTGGTACAGCGACGTCCTCGGCCTGTCGGAAGGCTGGCGGCCGCCCTTCGCGTTTCCGGGCGCGTGGCTCTACGCAGGTGACACACCTGTGGTGCATCTGGTCGCGGTCGAGGGCACGCCACGCACGGGCGGCGATATCGCCCTGGAACACTTTGCCCTTTCCGCCGGCGGACCCTCGGAGCTTCAGGCTTTTCGCGACCGCCTGATGGCGGCGGGCCTTACCGCCGAGGAGCGGCAGGTGCCGGGTACCGACATCCTGCAGCTCAACCTTCACGACCCCGACGGGAACCACCTGCACGTGGACTTCCGCGTGGGCTGAGACCCGTCAGTCGGCGCAGCCCTGCGTGCCCTCGGCGTCCTCGGTTCTCGGATGGGCGGCACCCCAGGCACCGAGCGCCATGATCGCCGCGCGCAGCCGCGCGCCCTTCTCCGTCAGCCGGTACTCCACCTTGGGCGGAACCACGGCATAGACGTCGCGGTGGACGATACCGTCCGCCTCCAGCTCGCGGAGCTGCTTGGTCAGGCTCCGCTGGGTGACGCTGCCCACGCGACGCGAAAGCTCGTTGAAGCGCAGGGTCTCGTCGAGAAGGTGGTAGATGATCAGGCCCTTCCACTTCCCCGAGATCTGCTCGAGCGCGGCCTCCACCGGGCAGCCGGCGCTACAGTCGTAGCGCTCGAAGCGGCGGGCCTGGCCAACCTGCGCTGCCTTCACGGTATCCTTCATGTACCTATAAGCTCCAAATGTGCGTACTTGTCGCTCTGCGACTGCTCGGTCATATGCGCCGTTACCGCTGCACTGTCAAAACCGGAGCACGACCATGGCCCTCACGATACTCGCCCAGATCACTGCCGTTGCCGGCAAAGAAGCGCTGGTGCGCGCCGAGCTGGAGAAGCTCGTCCCCATCACGCGCGCCGAGGCGGGCTGTCTGCAATACGACCTCCACGTGGACAACGAGAACCCGGGCTTCTTCGTCTTCTACGAGAACTGGGAGAGCCGGGAGCTTTGGCAGACGCACATGAACGCCCCGCATCTCGCCGCCTACATGGCCGCGACCGAGGGCGCCGTGGCGAATTTCGTACTCAACGAAATGTCCAAGATCGCCTGAAGCCGGAGGAGCGCATGGCTTACTACTCGGTTCTCGACGTGACGCCGACGGACGATGCATGGGTCGCCGGCTACCTGCCCACGGCCAACAAGCTGGTCGCCAAGCATGGCGGTACCTATCTCGCGCGCACCGCAAGCCATGAGCGCCTCGAGGGCGATGGCGCCGATCCGGCGCTGAGGATCGTCATCGAATGGCCGTCT
>JBCBHB010000035.1:0-10553 GCA_038526025.1 Pseudomonadota bacterium | reverse complement strand
CGCCAGAGCGCGAGCGCCCAGACATGCGGCGGCGTCCAGAGGAAGATCACCAGAACCCCCCGCACCGGCGCCGCGGCCACCTCGCCCGTCACCGCCGCCCAGGCGACGACGGGCGGAAAGGCACCGGCCGCGCCGCCGATCACGATGTTCTGCGGCGTCGAGCGCTTCAGCCACATCGTGTAGATCACGGCGTAGAAGAAGATCGTGAAGGCCAGCAGCCCCGCGGCCAGCCAGTTGGCCACCACGCCCAGCACCATCACCGAGAGGAGCGAGAGGCCCAGGCCGAAATTCCGCGCCTCCTCGGGTGTGACGGCGCCCTGCGGCACCGGGCGCGCCTGCGTCCGGCTCATCTCCGCGTCGATATCCGCGTCCCACCACATGTTCAGCGCGCCGGCGGCGCCCGCGCCTACCGCGATGCAGATCAGCGCCGACACCGCTTCAACCCAGTGCGATGCCGCCGGCGCCGCCACCATCGCTGCGAGCGCCGTGAAGATCACGAGCGACATGACCCGCGGCTTCAGCAGCCGGATGAAATCGTTCAGCCCCGGCTCCGGTGCGGTCTCTGCCAGCGCGTGATGGGAAGTGGCGTCGGTCAACTCGTCTGCCTTTCGAGGCTAGCGCCGCAACCGGGATGACCCGGCGCGGCGCGCCCGTCACTGTTTACTTAAGCTGCCGGAGCGCGCCCCGGCAGCAGCGGCTCATTCCGCCGCCTTGTCCGCAGCGGCAACATCCGTGTCGCCGTTCTTCGCCGCCACCTGCTCGGCAACCCAGGCGTCATAGTCCTCCTGGCTTACCACCTCGATGGTGATCGGCATGTAAGCGTGGTTGATGCCGCAAAGCTCCGAGCACTGGCCGAAATAGGTGCCCACCTCGGTCGCGCGGAACCAGGTCTCGTTCAGGCGGCCGGGAATCACATCCATCTTCAGCCCGAAGGACGGCATGGCGAAGTTGTGGATCACGTCCGCCCCCGTGCCGAGCACGTGAACATTGGCGTTCACCGGCACGACGACACGCGTATCGGTCGCCAGCAGGTACTCGTCCTGCTCGTAGCCGTACTCCTCCAGCTCGTCCTTCTGCAGCATGATCGAGGTGAACTCGATGTCGTGCTCCGGATACTCGTAGCCCCAGTACCACTGGTAACCCGTGGCCTTGATGGTCACGTCCGGCTCCGGGATGTCGAGCTGGTTGAACAGCAGCCGCAACGACGGCACCGCGATGATCAGCAGGATCAGCACCGGAACAGCCGTCCAAATCACCTCGAGCTTCGCGTTGTGCGTGAAACGCTGCGGCTCGTTCGGATTGTTCTCCGCCCGGAACTTCCAGATCGTGTAGCCGAGGAGCGCGGTGACGAAAATCGTGATCAGCGTGATGATCACGAGGAGGAAGTTATCCATCCACACGATCTCTTCCATGATCGGCGTGACCGCGCGCTGGAAGTTGACGCCGCCCGGCACCGGCTTGCCCGCCACGTCCTCCGCAAACGCGGCGCCGGTGGTGGCAAGGGCCAGAGCAAGCCCGCTGATGGTTCCCGCAAGACGCATGACTGCGCTCCTCTTGCTGCAGCGCGCGAACGTCCCGCGCGGCAATTCGTTGTCGATTGCGATGCAAACAGCATAATGAGCGCCATAGCTCAAGGCTCTCGCACGCGGCATCTAGCCGCCCGGTGGCCGCACGTTCCACGGTGCGGCACTTTTGACGGAGACGTTCATGGCCGATCTCGCCGCCCCCTTCCGCCCCTTCGAGACCCACCTCGATCGGGCCAAGGCATTGGAAATCCTCAAGGAAGCGGTCGCCGGCGCCGATGATGGGGAGCTTTTTCTCGAGCGTTCGCGGTCGGAAGTGGTAAGTTTCGATGACGGCCGGCTGCGTACAGCATCTTATGACAGTGCCGAGGGCTTCGGTCTGCGCGCCGTCTCGGGCCCCGTCGCCGGCTACGGTCACGCGACGGAACTTTCCGAAGCGGCCCTTCGCCGCGCTGCGGAAACCGCGCGCCTCGCCGCACGGGCCCATGGCGGCAGCGCGCTCGCGGCGCCGCCACAGGGCACGAATCGTCAGCTCTACCGGCCGGAGGACCCCGTCTCCGAAGCGCCGCTCGCCCAGAAAATCGGCCTCCTCGCCGAAATCGACGCCTGGCTGCGCGCGAAGGACCCGAAGGTCGTCCAGGTCTCCGCCACCCTCTCCGCCAGCCTGCAGGAGGTGGAAATCCTGCGGCCCGAGGGCGGTTCGGTCGCCGATATCCGCCCCCTCGCCCGCCTCAACATCGCGGTGATCGCAGAGGGCGCGGGCGGCCGGCGCGAGCAGGGCTACGCCGGCACGGGCGGGCGGCACGACCTTGCACGGCTCACAGAACCCGCCTGCTGGCAGGCCCTCGCCGAAGAAGCCCTCCGCCAGGCGCTCGTGAACCTCGAGGCGGACGACGCGCCCGCCGGCGTCATGGAAGTTGCCCTCGGCCCCGGCTGGCCCGGCATCCTGCTCCACGAAGCCGTCGGCCATGGGCTCGAAGGGGACTTCCACCGCAAAAAGACCAGCGTCTTCACGGAGTTCATGGGCAAGGAGGTCGCCGCCAAGGGCGTCACGGTCATCGATGACGGCACGATCCCCGACCGGCGCGGCTCCATCACGGTCGACGACGAAGGCACCCCCTCCGCCCGCAACGTGCTGATCGAGGACGGCATCCTCACCGGGCTGATGCAGGACCGCCAGAACGCCCGCCTCATGGGCGTGCCCGCCACAGGCAACGGCCGCCGCGAAAGCCACGCGCATCTCCCCATGCCCCGCATGACCAACACCATCATGCTGGCGGGCGATGCGGAGCCGGAAGGCATCGTCGCCTCGGTGAAGGACGGGATCTATGCGGTGAACTTCGGCGGCGGCCAGGTCGACATCACCAACGGCAAGTTTGTCTTCTCCTGCACCGAGGCCTACCGCGTGAAGAACGGCCAGATCCTGCACCCGGTGAAGGGCGCCACGCTGATCGGGGACGGCGCGACGGCCATGCGCAAGATCCGCGCCGTGGGCCACGACATGGCGCTCGATCCCGGCATCGGCACCTGCGGCAAGAATGGCCAGGGTGTGCCCGTGGGCGTCGGCCAACCCACCCTCCTCATCGAGGGCCTCACGGTCGGCGGCGCTGGCGAGTAGGCGTGTCGCCCGTCACACGACCGACGGCTTTTCTGCGGGCGCGGTGAAACAAACCCGCGTCTGCATCGTTCTCCCCCCAGAACCGCGGGCCGGCCCTCATGGCGAGGCCCGCCGATCTGAAGGAGAACGGATATGACGAGCTATCTTCGCGCTTCCGCCCTGGTCCTCGGCCTCGGCCTCCTGGCGGCCTGCGGCAACACGCCGGGCGAGCGTGCGCTCACCGGTGCGGGCATCGGCGCGGGCGTCGGCGCCGCCGCAGGGGCTCTCGGCGGCGCGCCGGGCGTGGGCGCCGCTGCGGGCGCGGCCGCGGGTGCCGCCATCGGCGGGCTCACCAGCCGCGCGGATATCGACCTTGGCGATAGCCCCTTCTGAACGCTCAGGCTGGCGGGGCTCAAGCGCCGTCAGCCACCCACCCCGTCAGCCGCCCTTCCGGCGCGGATGACCCGGGTAGACACCCAGCATCTTCAGGTGCTTGCAGAAATAGGCCAGCTCCTCCAGCGCCGCGCGCACATGCGGCTCCTCCGGATGGCCCTCGATCTCCGCATAGAACTGCGTCGCCGTGAACGAGGCGTTGATCATGTAGCTCTCGAGCTTGGTCATGTTCACGCCGTTCGTCGCGAACCCGCCAAGCGCCTTGTAGAGCGCCGCTGCCACGTTCCGCACCTCGAACACGAAGCTCGTCACCGCGCCGCCCGCCATCGGGTCCGCCTCGATCTTCTGGCGCGAGAGCACGAGGAACCGCGTCGTGTTGTGCTCGGCGTCCTCGATATCCTCCGCCAGCACGTCGAGCCCGTAGATCTCGCCCGCCAGGCGCGAGGCGATCGCCGCCCGCCCGTCCACCGCCTCTTCCGACACGAGCTTCGCGCTCCCCGCCGTATCCGCCCCGATCAGCGAGCGGATGCCGTGCGTCTTCAGAAAGCGCCGGCACTGGCTCAGCGCCACCACATGGCTCTGCGCCTCGCGCACGTCCGAGAGCTTCATGCCCGGGCGGGCGAGCAGCTGCAGGCGGATCGGCAGAAAATGCTCGCCGATAATGTAGAGCCCGCTTTCCGGCAGCAGATGATGCGTATCCGCAACGCGCCCGTGGATCGAATTCTCAATGGGCATCATCGCCAGCCGCGCCTCGCCGCCCTTCACGGCCGCGAAAGCGTCCTCAAAGGTCGCACAAGCCATCGGTTCCATGCCCGGAAACACATCCTTGCAGGCCTGGTGCGAGAAGGCGCCCACTTCGCCCTGGAAGGCGATCTTGCCCGTCGGTTCCGTCAGCATGTCGTGGTTTGTCCCGTTTCTGCGCGTTTCTCCCCTTTCCTCAGTCGAAAGAAGGGGCTGTCACGTCGAACTGTCGCGCCATATACGGGTTGGCAAGCAACGTCGATAGAGGCTATCTCCCAGCCCGCGCGGCCGACCCACCCTGCGGCCATCCGCAGCGCCAACACCGGAGGATCTTCCCCAGATGTCGATGGGCGAGTTGAACAAGATCGCCGGCGCCTTTCTCGGCGCCTTCCTGCTCTTCCTGCTGCTGAGCTTCTTCAGCGAAAAGGTGTTCGAAGGCGACCACCACGATGACGTGCTGGCCTATGCCCTCGAGATCGAGGAGTCGAGCAGCGCGGCACCGGTCGAGGAGGCCGTGGACTACGCCGCCCTCGTCGCCAGCGCCGACGCCGGGAACGGCAGCTCGATCTGGCGCCAGTGCTCGGCCTGCCACAAGATCGAGGACGGCGCGAACGGCGTGGGCCCGCATCTTCATGGCGTTGTGGGCCGGGGGATCGGTGCGGTCGACGGCTACAGCTACTCCGATGCGCTCGCCAACAAGGGCGGCGAGTGGGACCTCGTGGCCCTCAGCGGCTTCCTGAAGAAGCCGAGCGAGTGGGCGCCGGGCACGAAGATGGGCTATGGCGGCCTCTCCGACGCGCAGGACCGCGTGGACGTGATCGCCTATCTCAACGAAGAGGGCGGCACGAACCTCGACCTCGCCGCCATGGCGCCGGCCAGCGAGGAAGCGCCGGCCGAGGAAGCCGCGACGGACGAGGAAGCCTCCGCCGGTGAGGCCGCGGTCGCCGAGGAGGCGACCGAGGTCGTCGAGAACGAAGAGGCGGCTGTCGAAGAGGCCAGCGCCGAGGAAGCCGCAGCCGAGGAGGCTGCGACCGAGACCGCCGCCACCGAAGAAGCGACAACCGAAGAAGCGACGACCGAGGAAGCCTCTACCGAAGAGGCTACCACCGAGGAAACTGCAACCGAAGAGGCGGCCACTGAAGAGGCGGCAACCGAGGAAGCAGCCACGGAAGAGGCCGCTGCCGAGGAGAGCACCGAGGTTGCGGCCGCCGAGCCCGCCGCCGAGGCCGAGCCTGCCGCGGCTGCCGGCGCCAGCGGCATCTACGCCTCCGTCACCGTCGAGGACGGTCAGAAGGTCTTCCGCCAGTGCCGCGCCTGCCACGTGGTCGAGGACGGCAAGAACCGCGTCGGCCCGCATCTCTACGGCGTCGTGGGCCGCGCGGTCGGCGCTGTCGAGGGCTACAAGTATTCCGACGCCATGATCGGCTATGGCGGCGACTGGTCGCCGGACAGGCTCGACGCCTATCTCGAGAACCCACGCGGCGTCGTGAAGGGCACCAAGATGGCTTATGGCGGCCTGAAGAAGGAAGAGGACCGCGCCGCGGTCATCAAGTACCTCAACGAACAGTCCGCGAGCCCGATCGCCCTCGAGTGATCGCGCAAGCGACGATCGACCGGAAAAGCGCGCCCGTTGTGGCGCGCTTTTTCATGAGGCAAGCGAAAAAACCGGTGCTCACACGGTTGTGCCGCGCAATTCTCGCCCCTCGCCTTGAAACGCGCCCGCCCCATTTCCTACCAATTGAAGAGCGGCCTCACACCAAGGAGTGGCCGCGCGCACAGCATGTGACGGGAGAGGATGCATGACGAGAGGCACGATCCGGGACCCTCGCCTTACTCGACGGGGCTTCACCCGCCTCGGCCTCGGCGCCGCAGCCCTGGGCCTTTCTCCGGGCCTTATCCTGCCCACCAGCGCCCGCGGCGGCGCACCGCGCGGCGTGGCCAGCCACGGCATCTCTGCCTTCGGCGAGCTCAAATACCCCGCCGATTTCGCGCATTTCGACTATGTGGACCCGAACGCCCCCATTGGCGGCAGCTTCTCCACGGGCTTCGGCGGCGTCACCTTCGACAGCCTCCATCCCTTCGTGCTCAAAGGTAACGCGGCCATCGGCCTCTCCCTCACCTTCGACAGCCTGATGACCGGCGCGGGCGACGAGCCGGACGCCATGTACGGCCTCCTCGCCGAAAGCGCCGAGATCGCGGAGGACGGCGCCAGCGTCACCTTCACCATCCGCGAGGAAGCCCGCTTCTCCGATGGCAGTCCCGTCACGGCCGAGGACGTGGTGTGGACCTTCGAGACACTGACCACCAAGGGCCACCCCTCCTACGCCCTGCAATATGCCAGCGTCGCCGGCGTCGAGGCGCTCGATGCGCGCACCGTTCGCTTCTCCTTCGACCCCGAGTCGGCACTCCGCGACATGCCCATGGCGGTCGCCGGTCTCTCCATCCTGCCCAAGGCATGGTGGGAGGGGCGGGACTTCTCCGACTCGACCCTCGACCCCCTCCTCTCCTCCGGCCCCTACGAAGTCGCCAGCGCCGAGCCCGGCCGCCGGATCGTCTACAAGCGCCGCGCGGACTACTGGGGCTGGGACCTGCCGGTGAACAAGGGCCGCTACAACTTCGACGAAATCCGCATCGAGTACTTCCGGGACCGCTCCGCCGGGTTCGAGGCGTTCAAGGCCGGCACCTACACCTTCAACGAGGAGTTCTGGTCCAAGCTCTGGGCCACCGCCTACAACTTCCCCGCCATCCAGCGGGGCGACGTGGTGAAGGACACGCTGCCGGACAACCGCCCCGCCGGCACCCAGGGCTACTGGTTCAACCTCCGCCGCGAGAAATTCGCCGACCCGCGGACGCGCGAAGCGATCGCCAGCGTCTTCGATTTCGAGTGGTCGAACCGCACCCTCTTCTTCGATCTCTACACCCGGACCGACAGTTTCTTCGAAGGCGGCGGGGTGCTGGAAGCTGCCGGCGCTCCCGCCCCCGCGGAGATCGCGCTGCTCGAGCCCATGGCGAGCGAGCTGCCCGAGGGTGTGCTGGAAGCCGCGGCCTATGTCCCCCCGGTTACCGACGGGTCGGGCCGCCCCCGCCGCACCCTCCGCGCCGCCGCCAAGCTCCTCGATGAAGCCGGCTGGACCATCCAGGACGGCGTGCGCAAGAACGCCGCCGGCGAGCCGCTTACCGTCGAGTTCCTCCTCGTCGGCGAAGGCTTCGAGCGCATCACCACCCCCTACCTCCAGAACCTCGAGCGTATTGGCGTGCAGGGCACCGTCCGCACCGTGGACCCCGCGAGCTACAAGAACCGGACCGACGAGTTCGATTTCGATCTCACCGTCAGCCGCTTCGCCATGTCCCTCACGCCGGGGGTGGAGCTGCGGGACATGTTCCATTCGTCCTCCGCCAGCTCCCCGGGGTCGGACAATCTCGCCGGCGTCAGCTCCCCGGTGGTCGACGCGCTCATCGAGAAGATCGAGCGGGCCACCAGCCGCGAGGAACTCAACACCGCCGTCAGCGCGCTCGACCGGGTGCTCCGCGCCATGCATGTCTGGGTGCCGCAATGGTCGAAGGCCGCGCACCACATCGCGTTCTGGGACATTTATGCCCGCCCCGAGGTGAAGCCCGCCTACCAGCGCGGCGTGATCGACACCTGGTGGATCGACGCCGAGAAGCAGGCGCGCCTCGCGGACCAGGTGGGGAACTGACACCTTGGGCGCCTACATCCTGCGCCGGCTTCTGCTGATCGTCCCGACACTGCTCGGGATCATGGCGCTCAACTTCGTCATCATCCAGTTCGCCCCCGGCGGCCCGGTCGAACAGGTCCTCGCCCAGATCGACGATCAGGGATCGAGCACCGACCGGTTTGCCGGCGGCGGGGATGCGGGCGGCGCGAGCGCCGGGCAAAGCGTGGGCGGGGACAGCCAGTACAGGGGTGCCCAGGGGCTCGACCCGGATTTCATCGCGAGGCTCGAGGTCGAGTTCAACTTCGCCCGCATCGTGTGTGAGGAGGGCTATGACGGCCCCGTCCGCGTCTCCGCGGAGGAATGCGTGAAGGAGCAAATCCCGGTCTGGGAGCGTTTCGGCCTCATGATCGTGGACTACGCGACCTTCGATTTCGGGGAGAGCTTCTTCCGCTCCGTCTCGGTGATCGACCTCATTCTTGAGAAGATGCCCGTCTCCATCAGCCTCGGGCTCTGGACCACGCTGATCAGCTATCTCGTGAGCATCCCCCTCGGCATCCACAAGGCGGTGCGGGACGGGACGCGGTTCGACGCCGTCACCTCCGGCATCATCATCGCGGCCTATGCCATTCCAGGCTTCCTCTTCGCCGTGATCCTGCTCGTGCTCTTCGCCGGCGGCAGCTTCGTCCAGATCTTCCCGCTTCGAGGGCTGACCTCCGACGGATGGGAGCAGATGAGCCTCGGCGCCCAGATCCTCGACTATCTCTGGCACATCGTGCTGCCGGTCACCGCCATGGCCATCTCCGGCTTCGCGACGCTGACGCTGCTCACCAAGAACTCGTTCCTCGACGAGATCCGCAAGCAATACGTCCTCACCGCCCGCGCCAAGGGCCTGGCGGAGCGCCGGGTGCTCTACGGCCATGTCTTCCGCAACGCGATGCTGATCGTGATCGCCGGCTTCCCCGCGGCCTTCATCTCGATCTTCTTCACCGGCTCGCTCTTCGTCGAGACCGTGTTCTCGCTCGACGGGCTCGGCCTGCTCGGCTTCGAGGCGGTGGTGAGCCGCGACTATCCGGTGGTCCTCGGCACGCTCTATCTCTTCGGCCTCATGGGTCTCGTGGTGAAGCTGATCTCCGACCTGACCTATGTGCTGATCGACCCGCGTATCGATTTCGAGCGGAGGCCCGGCTGATGGACGAGACGCTCCGCCAAGGCGACGCCGCCGATCCGGGTGCCGAGGGTGCCGGTCCCGCCCCCTCCCCCTCCGAGGGGGAGGGCCGGGGAGGGGGTCCGGCCGCAACCCGGGACGGAACGCCGACCGATGCGCCTGCCCCCGCCCCGAAGCGCGGCTTCCTCACGCTCTCGCCCCTCAACCGCCGGCGCGTGCAGAACTTCCGCGCCAACAAGCGCGCGCTCTGGTCGCTCCGCATCTTCTCGATCCTTTTCCTCATCAGCCTCTGCGCCGAGCTCGTGGCGAACGACCGGCCGATCCTGGTGAGCTTCCAGGGCGAGTATCTGACACCGCTGACCGAGAGCTATGCCGAAACCCGCTTCGGCGGCGATTTCGAGACCGAGGCGAGCTTCACCGACCCCTTCGTCCAGTGCCTCATCCGCACCGGCGGGGCGACCGATGCCTGCTTCGACGACGACAACGCCGCGGTCCCCGAGGGCAACGAGGCCGGCTGGATCCTCTGGCCCCTCATCCCCTTCAGCTACGACACGGTGGACTATGCCGTCGCCACCGCCCCCTCCCCGCCCGATGCCACCCACCTCCTCGGCACGGACGACCGGGCGCAGGACGTGCTGGCCCGCGTGATCTACGGCTTCCGCCTCTCCGTCCTCTTCGGCTTCGGCGTCACCCTCGCCGCCTCCCTCATCGGCATCGTGGCGGGGGCCGCACAGGGCTTCTTCGGCGGCTGGGTCGATCTCACCTTCCAGCGGGTCGAGGAGGTCTGGAGCTCGATGAACACGCTCTACGTGATCCTCATCCTCTCCGCGATCTTCGCGCCCTCGCTCTGGCTCATGTTCTTCATCTTCGTGGCCTTCAGCTGGACCCAGCTCATCGGCGTCGTCCGTGCCGAGTTCCTGCGCGCCCGCAACTTCGAATACGTGCAGGCCGCCCGCGCCCTCGGGGTGGGGGACTGGACGATCATGTTCCGCCACGTGATGCCGAACGCCATGGTCGCCACCGTCACCCTCGCGCCCTTCCTGCTCACCTCCTCCATCGGCCTGCTGGCGGGGCTCGACTTTCTGGGCTTCGGCCTCTCCGAGGGCTATCCCTCGCTCGGCGAGCTTGCGCTTCAGGGCAAGAAGTACCTCACCGATCCCCATCTCGCGATCACGGCCTTCCTCACTTTCGCGGTGATGCTCTCCCTCATGGTCTTCGTGTTCGAGGGCGTGCGCGACGCGTTCGACCCCCGCAAGGCCTTCGCATGAGCGCCCCGCTTCTCGAGGTCCGGGACCTGCGCATCGCCTTCAAGGGCGCCCCCCGCCCGGCGGTGGACGGTGTCTCCTTCTCAGTCCGCCCCGGCGAGACGCTTGCGCTCGTGGGCGAGTCAGGCTCTGGCAAATCCCTCTCCGCCCTCTCCACCGTCGGCCTCCTGCCGGACACGGCCCAGACCACGG